>JAKFVB010000056.1 GCA_021732405.1 Methylotenera sp. | reverse complement strand
AAAGTTTGTTTGCCATATTCACGCAGTAAAAAATCAAAGCGGCCATTTAAACCCACTGCCTGCCACACATTTTTTTGATGATTTTGCTCGTTATCCAAAGTCGCCTCGTAAAAAAAGCCTGAGGGTGGGTTAAGGGTGTTAATAAACACTCTATTTTCAATCACACTTGCAACAAGCTGACTGATGTCCGGCGCTGGTGGTTTAGGCTTATAAACAAAATGATTAATTGCAGAATAAGGGCCTTTTTCTGATTGATTAAGGCTGGCTAAACGCCAAAAATATTGGCCTGGCTGCAGTGCATTTTCTAAGGTAAATTGCGTGTTAACTACCTGTTGCGCCATGATTATTTGTTTAAATTCGGCATCATTTGCTAACTCAAGCTGATAGCTGTTTGCTTGATTAACATTACCCCAGCGCAATGTAGGCTTAGGTTCTCTGATTTTTTCTGCAGCAGCAGGATAAACAATCGCTGGGGCATAGGGCCTAGCATTAAGAGAAAAAGCATGCACTGCATCAAACCCCTCAAGCCCCAAACTATCTTTTGCACGCACTTTTAAAGTGTATTGCCCATCTGGCAAATCAACAAAAGTTAACTGCCCAGATTGACTCATATTTTCGGCAGCCAAAATATTCAATTGCGCATCTTGATACGCGCTGCCAACCCATGCAACAGCATCTTTTTGTGCGGGCATGGTAAATTCAACAGGCAGGGTTTCAAATTGAACAATAAGCTTAGAAACATCTGGCGCAGCCAATAATAGTACTGGCGGCAATGGCGCATTTCCATCTGCTGACAAGCTGCCGTAACCTTTATCAATAGCCACCTCTTGCCCCGCTGCCGCAAGCGCAACTTGGCCAGTTAGTGTTTCTTGGCGAACTGTTTGCGATTCGGCAGAAACTCTGAAACTTGTACCACGCACTGCTGCCACCGCCGTTGGCGTAAAAATTTGCATGCTATTACCTGGCGTATGGCTTGGATTAGCCTCAATTTCAACACCACCTTGCTGCAAACGTAATTTTGTATCAACCATACCACCACCGCTATACATACTAAGCGTATCTAGCTTTAATGTTGAATTGGGCTGCATCGTCACAATGGAGCCATCAGCAAAACGAATATTCAATTTACTTTTTGCAATAGTTTGCAACTCAGTACCCACATTAAGCTTTTGCCCAACGGTAATGGCTTGTCGCGATTTATCGCCATTGATTATAAATGCGCCGCCGGAGGCGAAAATAACTTCTGCTTGCGCAGGCACTTGCTTAAGCAAATGCAATGGAACCCGCATTTTGCTGCCGATTGGCATACGGTATGGATTTTTAATATGATTGAGCTTTTGTAAAACGCGCCAATCATCTGGGTTAATCAAATGACGATTGCCAAAATGAATGAGCGTATCGCCCGGCCGAACTCTGTATAGCCACTCTGGGCTATTTTCTGCACCAATTAAAGGCTGATAAAGATGCGGTATAAGTAAAACAAACAGCATGATTCTTTTAATTATCAGCAGTTTAAAATCCATGTGATTAATCATCATTTGAGGTGAAATTTCTGTCTGTTAATGTGGTTAAGTAAGGCGCTCTAAGCGATAACCTTGGTGATACACTGAAATTAATCGCCAGCCATACTGCGGTAACAGGTTTAATTTGTTGCGCAAATGGCTTACATGCACATCTATCGTGCGTGTATCAATATCAGGCGTTGTGCCCCAAACCACTTTGGTTAAATGCGCCCGCGATAGCAGCACATCGATGTGTCCAAAAAAGTATAAAGCCAGCTCAGTTTCTTTCTCTGTTAGCTTAACGGCCTCAAGATTAATCATAAATTTTCTTTTCGTAAAATCTACTTTTAAATGGCCATAATCTACTGATTCTATGGGGTTTTTAGCTGGATGAGCTCTGCGGTAAAGCGCATTAATTCTGGCGTTTAATATATTGGTGCTGGGCGGTTTAACAATATAATCATCTGCGCCCGCTTCCATCATTTGTACAATATCTTCTTCGGCATCGTGGCCTGTTAAAAAAATAACGGGTGGCACAGCGCTTCTTAATTTTAAGCTGGCCAACACTTCTGGGCCGCTCATATCGGGTACTTCCCAATCAAAAAGGCATAAATCAAATGTGTCGCTGGTTACCGCTTTTAAACAATCGCGCCCTGATAAAAAGTGTTTTACTTCGTGTCCCGCAGCAGATAATGCATGAATTGTTTCATCTGCAAAGTTCTGGTTATCTTCTAAAAATGCTATTTTCATTACAACCCTTTATTCGCGGCATTTTTAGCCATCGTTCTTATTTAACAATTGATTAACGCTGTCAACAAATAAGGTTGCCACTGTTAAATCGGCGCTGGTACCAGGATTAATCTGCTTTTGTTTCAATGCATTATCCCACGCCAGTAGCTTGCCTTGATACAGTTTAGGGTTGTTTGAAATGTTAAACATTGTTAAATGCTGATTGGCTTGCTGTTGAATATCTGCCGCAATTTTGTCGCCATGTTTACGCACAATATGTGAATCGGGGAATGCTGCCAAAAAAGTTAAATAAACTTGCGTAGTTAACCATGCAGCATTTTTAGCTTCCTTTTGCGATTGCAATATTGGCAAGCCTAAGTTAAAAATCGCATCAAAATTGCTGTGGTATTGCGCAGCAACTTTATCGCGATTGCTGGCCGCTTGCATGGCTTGCAGCAAAGTGCAATTAGCTGGTTGATTCACATCATGCTCTATGGCTTCACCAAGCCCAGCGGGCTTAGCCAGTGCAATGGCATTAAAAGCTTGAGTGGCATCATCAATCGTGGTCTGACTTAAAACGTATTTTAGACTATCAGAAAGATGATGTTGATTTGGCACTAATGCGGCATGAACCAAAGGCGCGCACAGTAAAATAATGCCTAAGTTAGTGTTACAGGCGACTGCTTGTTGTGTGGCCTCTACACTTTGCAAAATACGCTGCCCCAATGTTAAATCAGGCAAAACAATCACTTTAGCGACCGCATCAGCGCTTTTAATAAAGTCATGAATCGTCATGCCGTGACCATCTGCAAAAATATGCACATTGCCAGGCTTTAATGCTTCCAGTTCTGCAACACAAGCGGCTTTAAAAAGTTGGCTGATTTGCTGGTTAAGTGATTGTTGTTTAAGGCTAGACATACGTTTACAAACGCTTTAAACAATCATCCACCAAAGACTGTGCAATATCGATTTTGACCACACTTTGCAAACCGCGCCACGCAGGAATACTATTGACTTCCAACACATAAAGCACGCCATTTTCATCGCGGATAATATCCACACCGCAATAGGCGATATCCAACGTTTTAGCGGCCTGTTCTGCCAAGGCTAAAATCTCAACATCATCAATCGCTTCACATTCTGCACCAAGCGCAACATTGTGCAGCCAGTTTTCACCTCTGCGACGCATTGCCGCAATCGCTTGATTATTAATCACAAATACGCGGTAATCATGCGTTGACTTAACCATTTTTTGCAGATAAAAAACGCCGTCCACATGCGCATCCATTGGCAAAGGTAATGGCTCATTGACCAGCCGAACGCCTTGTCCTTGTGAGCCGAATAATGGCTTAATAATTAACTGTTTTTGAGTGTTAACACTTTCGGCTTGCATAATTTCATGCGCCGCTTTTCTGGATTCACACACCCATGTTTGCGGCGTTTGAATACCTGCTTGGTGCAACAAAAAGCTGGTCATGGCTTTATCCACTGTGCGTTCAATCGCTTTGGCGTCGTTGTAAATCAGCACGCCTTGCATTTTTAACATATGCAGCAAGTTTAAGCGCGTGGTAATTTGTTGCAATGTGCCGCCCGCAATACCGCGCACAAAAGCAATTTTAGGTATTTCATCAAAGTAAGGAATTTGAATTTGTGGGGATTGTTTTGATAAATCAATTACACAATCTCTTAATGAAACAAAAACAGCTTCTACGCCGTGCTGAGCAAAAGCATTTGCCAACTGCGCGCCATGCCAGCCACCTCTGGTGTCTACTTCATCGGTAAAAATCGGAATGCGCATTAATAGCAGCCTACGCGCCAAAAGATTGGTCTAATAAATCCTCATTAAACGAGCCGCCAAAAAAACTTTTTCCCGTACTTAAGTTAGTAATCGTCACTTTTGCTGGTGAAAATAATAGTGGGTCGATTTGATAAAAATCCATATTCACCGCTTTGAATACTTCTGCAAATGGCTTGCCATAATCTTTTGATGCGCAACTTGGTAATTCTGCTGCTAATTTTTTTGCCACTTCATCGCTACATTGCACAAATAATTGCACAAATCCACCAAACAAAATTGCGTCATTGGTGCGTCCCATGCCAGTTAAAAAATCAGGGCTAGGCGGCGGCAAAGGCGCGCTTGCTATGCCATCCACTAATTGATTTAGCGGAAAATGCAAAGTATGCAATTTGTGTAAAGCGACTTCTAACACGCGCGCCACAATTTGCACGGTGCCAGCCAAACTACGCGTGGGCGTTAAAATAAAAGTTAGATTTTCAGGCTTAATCTGTGTATCGCGCGCGACTTTCTCAATCACTTCAAGCGGTGGAATTTTATCTGTTTCTAAAACCAGAACAGTTTTTTGTGCGCTATCTTTGTATTGCAACTCTTTAAAAATATCTTCGCGTTGCGCAATACTGCGCGCAGGGCCAGAACCAAGCGAAAAGAATTTCTCGTGGCTCAATGCCCAACCTGCATATTGGCTACCCAAACAAGATAAAACAGGTTGTTTTGCCGTCACCTGAATGCTACTTAACCAGTTTTTAAAGCCAATATTTTGCGTAAATGCCACCTGCCCCAAACCGCCCATGCAGATCTCTGCAATGCGCCGCCCTGCTTCTAAACCGCCAGTCGAATCAATACCAGCGTCAACAATCGTTGCGCCAGAATTGTGCTTATTCACACTTAAATTCAGTAAATCCGCATCGTTAATCAGCGCCTCAACCAAAGGTTCAGATAGTTGGTTAACACTTATTTTATGAGCATTTTTCATTGCAATCTCTCTATCCAATCATTCAAGCGTATCACAGGCTAGCCGCTCTTTCTAATACCTTTTGTTTAGCGATTTTTGCCGTACGCGCATCAGCCATCACGCTGCAAATTGGCATGCCAGCGGGTATCACGCTATTGGGCTGCGGAATATCGCACACCCATTCTGGCCAGTCCATATCCAGCGGCACTTTGGCTTGTTTGTTTGCATAAATAATCTGTATCGCGCGCGATTTTTTATCTTCAACTGGCCAATCGCTTAATTGCCCTAAACAAGCTGAAACATGCGATGCAAACAAATTGCCACGTTTAGCTTGATATAAACCAACAGAAGCACTTAAACGTGGATTGATTTCCAGCATAAACACTTCATCGTTTTGCACCAAAAAATCACAGCTGTTCAGGCCTTTTAAAGCAAGTTTTTGCGTGATTTCCGCTACAAATTCGTTGAGTTTATATTCCACTATTTCTGGCAATTCCACATGATTAACTAGCCCGCCAAAGCGATATGGCGATAGCGTGGTTGGGCTGCACCATTGCTCATTAAAACCTATTATCAGCGCCTTATTGCCATCTGCCAAAAACAAACATGAAATGGGCGTGCCAGCTTGCTTTTGCTGATAATAAACCGCAGGACTTAACCCTAAATTTAAGGGGAAAAAATTTAACAGACCTAAATTTAATGGAAAGACTGTTTTAATATGCTCGCCACCGCTGGCGCCAATCGATTTTTGCAACCAACCGATGCTGTTAGCTGGCTTTTCAAATACAGTTTTAGGATATGGCATATTAAACATATCACACATCGCAAAAAATGCTTGCGGCTGTTTGCACTGCTCAATCACTTCTGCGTTATTGCCTATAACAGGCAGAATTAAAGCGATTTTGTTTAGCAAATCAGGTTGCGCTTCACAGCCAGCGCCATAAGCAAAACCAATACAACCGTTTAAATTGAGTTGATTTAATGCGTTAAGTAGCTGTTTTGCGTCAAATTGCCCTTGATACACATCAATTTGAATCACTTGTTTTGCTATCAATTTTGTATCAATATCGGCAAAACAATCGATTGCAATGACTTCAAAACCAGCTTCTACCGAGGCTTGCACATAAGCACGACTGGAAATCGCCGCAATAACAATGACTTGATTCACCGAAAAGTTAGGCAAAAAATAGTGTTAACTCAAAGCCGCTCTGGCAATATCAAAAGCATGATGGTAAGCAAGATGTACTGGATGTTCTGCTTGCAGCATTTGTTGCAACATGGTTTGCTGCGTTTTATATTTCAGCTGACCAATCGCCAGCGCGCCCAAACCGCTAATTTGCGTATCGGCAATCAATTGGCCATCGCTCATCACATCAACGCCTGCCGAGCCAGAAGGCGCAACGGCATTCACATCAGCAATAATATTGAGTGTTTTAGAATCGCTAAAATGCGCGTGTTCCAACACCCTGACACCTGCCGCGGCGGCGCAAATAGCCACTGTGGCATTTTGTAAAATCTGTGTTTTTTTGGCATCGTCCGTGCCGTCTACCACTTGCAAGCTTAAGCCATATTTTGCATGCAAATCGGCTGCGTAGTCTTGCATTTGCGCTAACTCTTTGTGGGCAACCAATTGCACTGTTGCGCCTAAAGATGCCGCAATTAAAGCAGCCGTGCTACCGACTGCTCCACCTGCACCAAAAATAGCAATGGTTTGCGCGGCCAATGTTTGCTGATTAGTTTTGAGTACCTCATCAATTTTGGCCAACATGGCTGCCGCTGTAGTAAACGCACCAGATGGGTCTGCAAATGTCGATATTTCAAATGGTGTAAACATGGCGCTTTTGGCGGTTTGCTGCATCGTCAATGCAAGGTGAATATCGCGCCCACCAATAAACAGCGCCTCACGTTTGATGCCTGACTGACTGCGCGAAAAAATCGCATCTTGCGTTAAAGCCGCAACTTCGCTTAATGCCACATTGATATACGGCATAATTTTGTCAAAACCCGCGTCATACGCCATGTTTACATCGAATGGGCTAGCGTTTTTAGCGGCGGTGATTAAATGTAATATAGAAACTTTTTGCATAATATTCTGCTTTGAATAGATACGTTTAAATTAGCCTAAATCAATATCCGCGCCAGTATTTTTGGCTTGCATCAATTGAAAATGTAACTGAGATTGTCCAAACTGCTGCTGTAATTGAGCGAGCATTGCATTCGCTTTACCTTCATCCTCAAATATCGCAAACCCAGTCGGCCCCCAGGAGCTTTGCCCTGCACAAATAATGCCTTGCTGGTTTAAATAATGCAGCACTGCTGCCACCTTAGCACTTTTATAATGTCCACCTTGCGCGGCTGAAAAATACTCACCCGTTGCCAACTGCAGGGCATGAATCGCTTGCGAAAATTGCGCATAATCATGCTCAACTATTGCGGGCAAAGCTTGCATCAACACACGATGACTTAAGGCTTGCGCAGTGACTAAACCCGCATGACTTAAGACTTCAAAAGCTTGTAATTCTGCATCGCCAGATAGTCCTTGATTATGATGATCCAGTATTAATAAAACTGGCCATTCTTGTGGAAAACTGTGACGCGCGATAATGGGTGGTGTTCGTTGATTATTTTGATGATGCACACTCCTGCCACCATCCAGCACCAAACCACCTTGCTCAAATGTACCAATACCAACCCCAGAACGGCGACCTCTGCTCGTGATGGCAGCCAATTCTGCAGTAGTCAAATTCAAATCAAGTAAAGCATTAATGCCTGCACCAATTGCTAAAGCCATTTGCGTACCAGAACCTAAGCCTGCATGTTCAGGAATATTTTCATCCACTTTGATTGAAAAGTTAACGCTTATTTTTAGTTGATTTTTGAAATTTTCGACGATTTTAGTAACACAATCTTGATTTTTAGCATCAATTAAGGTTTTTTCACTCTTAAAAACCGTTAACTTTGTAGTTGGTGCTTCCAAAGCCAAGCCCAAGCTGCCAAACATGCGCCCTTGACTGCCATTTAAATCGACAAAACCCATATGCAAGCGCGCGGCAGTTGTCACAGTGACTTTTTGAAGCTGCAACTCTTTTGAAAATAAGGGGTTTAACTGGTTCATGACAATACTTGATTATTTCGCGCTCAACAATTTTCTATTATTTTAGCTTAATCCAACTAAATTATGCTGAATTAGCCATTTTTAGCCTGCTTAAACCAATGATGTAACGTGACATTAACAGCCTAATTTGGCACAATAACAGTTATAAACAATTAAATAAAAAGTAGTGCACGCATTGATGAAGCACTATTAATCTAAATCTTCTGCAAAAATTAAGGGATCAGCATGTCAGTAGCTCTAGTAGTGCCATTTGAACAGCTCCGTAATACCGATGTAGGCTCAGTAGGCGGTAAAAACGCATCGCTAGGAGAAATGATTTCGCAACTCAAAGCCAAAGGTGTACGAGTGCCAACTGGCTTTGCTACTACCGCGCATGCATTTCGCGAGTTTTTGGCACAAGATGGTTTAGACAAAAATATTAATGATTTGCTGGATGTTTTAAATGCAGATGACACGCAAGCGCTAGCCATTTGCGGTGCGAAAATTCGCGGTTGGATGATGGACGCGCCATTTCCAGCAGCCTTAAACGCAGCAATCGCTGAAAACTACGCCCTGCTGACTGAAAGCTCTGCTGCTGGTACAACCTTTGCCGTACGCTCATCTGCAACAGCGGAAGACTTACCAGACGCTTCTTTTGCTGGTCAGCAAGAGAGTTTTTTAAATATTCATGGCTTAGACAATATTACCCATGCCATTAAAGAAGTATTCGCTTCTTTATATAACGACCGTGCTATTTCCTACCGCGTACACAAAGGCTTTGTGCATGCCGACGTGGCTTTATCGGCGGGTGTACAACAAATGGTGCGCTCTGATATCGGCTGTGCTGGCGTGATGTTTACCATTGATACGGAATCTGGCTTTAAAGATGTGGCATTTATCACATCAAGCTACGGTCTAGGCGAAACAGTGGTGCAAGGCGCGGTGAACCCTGATGAGTTTTATGTGCACAAGCCATTATTAGCGCTTGGCAAACCAGCGATTATCCGCCGTACCATGGGCTCTAAACTGATTAAAATGGTATTTAGTGATGCCACTCAGGCAGGTAAAAGTACCAATACAGTGGATGTAGATCCTGCGCAATCAGACGTGTACTCATTATCTGACGCTGATATTTTAGAATTGGCAACCTATGCCATGACTATTGAAAACCATTACGGCTGTCCAATGGATATTGAGTGGGGTAAAAATGGCTTGGATAACAAGCTGTATATTTTGCAAGCGCGCCCAGAAACGGTTAAATCGCAAGAGTTACTGAACAACGTAACTGAATCATACAAACTGCAAAAGCACTCTGCTAAACCATTGGTTGCAGGCCGTGCTGTGACGCAAAAAGTGGGCGTTGGCCCAGTGCGTATCGTGCTAGACCCAGCGCAAATGCATGAGGTGCAGCCAGGTGATGTATTGGTTGCCGACATGACAGACCCAAACTGGGAACCAGTGATGAAGCGTGCTGCTGCGCTGGTCACTAACCGCGGTGGCCGTACCTGCCATGCTGCGATTATCGCGCGTGAGTTAGGCATTCCAGCAATTGTTGGCTCTGTAAATGCGACCGATTTATTGCGTGAAGGGGAAATCGTTACTGTATCTTGTGCCGAAGGCGAAACTGGCTTTGTGTATCATGGCGCGCTGGATTTTGAAGTATCAACCCAAGCCAATAGCGCTCTAGCAAAGCCACCATGCAAAATCATGATGAACGTGGGCAACCCAGATATGGCGTTCAGCTTTGCGCAAATTCCAAACGATGGCGTGGGTTTAGCGCGCTTAGAATTTGTGATTAACAACATGGTCGGCATTCACCCTAAAGCAATTCTTAATGTTGATGCCATGCCGAAAAGCATTCAAGACACGATTAAGAGCCGTGCGCGTGGCTACGCTTCGCCCAAACAGTTTTATATTGATAAAGTGGCTGAAGGCGTGGCAACTATTGCCGCTTCTTTCTACCCAAAACCAGTGATTGTGCGCACCTCTGATTTCAAATCAAATGAGTACAAAAAACTGGTTGGCGGCGATATTTATGAACCAGATGAAGAAAACCCAATGATTGGCTTCCGCGGTGCAGCGCGTTATATGGCAGAAGACTTTAAAGAGTGCTTTGCCATGGAATGTACGGCCATGAAAAAAGTGCGCGATGAAATGGGCTTAACTAACGTTGAGTTAATGCTGCCGTTTGTGCGCACACTGGACGAAGCTAAAGCCGTAACCGATATCATGGCGGCCAATGGCCTTAAACGTGGCGAAAATGGTTTGCGTTTGATCATGATGTGTGAGATTCCTTCTAACGCCTTATTAGCCGAACAATTCTTAGAATATTTCGATGGCTTCTCAATCGGCTCTAACGATTTAACACAGCTTACATTGGGCATGGATCGCGACTCTGGTATTTTGGCTGATGGTTTTGACGAGCGTAACGATGCGGTTAAAGTATTGTTGAAAATGGCGATTAGCACCTGTAATCGTTTGGGCAAATACGTGGGTATTTGCGGCCAAGGCCCATCTGACCATCCTGATTTTGCTGAATGGTTGGTGGCAGAAGGCATTCAATCGATTTCGCTGAACCCCGATACCGTGGTTGCCACTTGGCAACGTTTGACTAAAAAATAAGGGGTGATGCAAATGGATCACCGTACTGTATTTTTTATTTCGGATGGTACTGGCATTACGGCAGGTGCGTTGGGCAAGTTGCTGGAACATTTTCCGCGCACCAATTTTAAGCAAGTACGCATGCCGTTTACCGATACTTTAGAGAAAATTAAACTGGCCAGAAATGCCATTTTAGAAGCGACTGAAGAGGATAACGCCAGACCTGCGGTGATTATGTCGCTAGGTAATATGGAGTTGCGCAATAGTTTAAAAGAAGCCAACGCCTATTTTATCGATTTGTTTACTGCTTTCATTGACCCATTGGGTGAAGAGTTAAATCAAAAACCGCTGACTGGCGCAGGCATTGCACATAGTGTGATGGGCACAAATTACCATGAGCGCATGGAAGCGATTAATTTTACGCTCAACCATGACGATGGTATGACCAATTCTGGCTTAGATGAAGCGCAAGTGATTCTAATCGGTGTATCGCGCTGTGGTAAAACGCCAACTAGCATCTATTTGGCTATGCAATTTGGCATTAAAGCCGCTAACTATCCGCTGATTCCTGAAGATTTTGAGCGTGGTACTTTGCCTGAAGTGTTATACAAACATGTTGATAAAATTTTTGGCTTAACCATTAAAGCAGAACGTTTGCATTCTGTGCGCTCTGAGCGCAGACCAGATAGTTTTTATGCATCTTTGGATAATTGCCGCAAAGAAATCGCGACAGCCGAAAACCTAATGCGCACCAGCAATATTACTTGGGCAGATTCTACCAGTCGTTCGATTGAAGAGTTGTCTGCGATTATTCTTCAAAAAATTAGGCAACCAAAAAAACAAGCTGCTTAATTATTCACCTGTTTTAAGCGTTAAGTTAACGTTATTTTTCATTAAAAAAAGAGGCTTTAAGCCTCTTTTTTTATAGATTTATTTCAGAAACGGCTTTATCTTTCCAACAATATCTGTTGAGTTTGGCAACACAGTACTTTCAAACGCATACACTTCTTTACCGCCTGGCAAAATCACATATTTATAAAAATTCCACATAGGTGCCTGACCAGATTTTTCTGCTAACTGCTTATAAAAAGGGTTGGCAGCCGCACCAGACACAGAGCTCTTAGGCGTCATGGGAAAATTGACTGCATATGTTGCTTTGCAAAAATCTCCAATCGCTTTATTGTCACCAAGCTCTTGCTTGAAATCGTTTGATGGAAAGCCAATGACCAATAAACCTTGATCTTTATGTTTTTTGTACAAACCCTCCAAGCTTGTGAATTGCGGAGCAAAGCCACACTTACTGGCGGTATTCACCACTAATATTGGCTTATCTTGATAATCACACAGATTAATTTTTTCGCCTTGCAAGGTTGTGTACTGATGGTTATACAGTTCTGGGCAACCTGCAGCGCTTGCTATCGCACTCGTTGCCATCACAAACAAACCAAACAAGTTGGCTAATACGGTGTTGTTCATGTTTTATTTATCCTTTAAAAATGTTAATTCTTAAAATATCACTTCATTTTATGGACTTTGGACTGATTAATTCGTTCGGCTGCGCAAAAAATTTACTGCAAAACTGAAGATTAGCTCAATACATGATGCATGAAACCAAGCGATGCGAAAATACCAATTAACTGAATAATACCAAGCTTAAATTTAAATAATAGCAAGCTCGCTATTGCAGTTGCAGTAACTGCAAGCCAATCAATATTCGCCAGCACATCATTTACAGATAAACCATTAGGCCAGAAAATATGTGTGGCAAAAAATAAAGCCAAACTCACAATAACGCCAACCACTGCGGCGGTGATGGCTGTTAAAGGCGCAGTCCATTTTAAGTTATTTTGGGTGGATTCAATGAAAGGTGCGCCAACCAGTATAAAAATAAATGAAGGTAAAAATGTAAAGAGAGCAACAACAGAAGCAGCAACAATAGCTGACAATAATGCGCTTTCTGCACCCAAGAAAGGTTGTGTCCAACCGCCCACAAAGCCAACAAATGTCACCACCATAATTAAAGGGCCGGGCGTGGTTTCACCCAAAGCCAACCCATCCATCATTTGTGGGGCGCTTAACCAGTGATAATGCCCCACCGCACCTTGAAATACATAGGGCAACACAGCGTAAGCGCCGCCAAAAGTGAGTAGCGCAGCTTTGGTAAAAAACCAGCCCATATGCGTCAGCGTGGCGTCAAAGCCAAAATACAAAATAATCAGCAGCATGCATAATAACCAGATTAAAATGCCAATCACCAGCAGGCGAATCATCTTTTTAAAATTAAAAATAGCATGCGCTGGCGGCGGCGTGCCATCATCAATCAAGGCTTTGCCAAAATGTTGTTTTGATGCTTTGTGCCCTGCACTATCAGCCAACAAAGTGGGTTTGTAACGATGCGCGACCAACCCGATTAAAGCGGCAGTGATGACAATGATTGGAAAAGGAAATTTCAAAAAAACAATCCCCACAAAAGACGCAAATGCAACTGACCACAACAACCTATTCTTAAGCGCTCGTAGGCCAATTCTATAAGCGGCAAATAAAACAATCGCCACCACTGCAGGCTTAATGCCGTACAACACACCAGAAATCGCTGGCAAATTACCAAAGCGCATATAGATATAACTTAAGGCAGTTAAAATCAGTAATGATGGCAATACGAACAATGTACCAGCAACAATTCCGCCTTTCGTTCGATGCATCAACCAGCCAATATAAATCGCTAATTGCTGCGCCTCTGGCCCTGGTAACACCATGCAATAATTCAGTGCGTGCAAAAAACGCTTTTCAGAAATCCAGCGTTTATTTTCCACCAAATCTTGATGCATGATACTGATTTGCCCTGCAGGACCGCCAAAGCTTATAAAACCTAACTTAAGCCAGTACCAAAATGCTTGTTGTAAAGTTGGCGCATGGACTGATTCGTTAGTTAAAGTCTTTTCTTCTATATTTTCCATATCTATCATAGCACTTTAATTTAAAATGGTTAGTTAATGATTTAATTACATAAAATATTAAAAAAATTACACTTTATTACAGTTTTTTAATGAAGTTGAAATAACTAATATCTATAATTGTTA
>JAKFVB010000076.1 GCA_021732405.1 Methylotenera sp. | reverse complement strand
CTGGCCTTAAAACACAGGCGGCTATTCGGCAATATCAAGCATAAGAAAGGTTGGCACAAGATGGTTATGCCAGCCCAAGTTTGTATGACCGTTTAGTACAGCCTTAGATTAATGAATGCGAACGGCTTCTAAACCAGCCAGTTAAACTGACTCTTTCGCGTTTTGCAGGGCGCACTTCGTGCCAAAATTTAGCCGATAAAAATAACACTAATTTGCCAGCCGTTGGCAATATATCTAAGTACTCTATTTCATTTAAATATAAACGTAACTCGCCGCCATTGTCCACTTGCCAATTATTATTTAAATATAAAATACTGCTTAATTGGCGCGCTTTGGCATCGTTACCGTGACCAAATTGGTCTAGATGTTTTTGATAAGCGCCACCAATCGGATAAACGGCAAAATGCGTTTCAAGCACTTGTAAATTCATGAATAATTGTTGGTTAAGTAGCGCTTTTAACGCATGCATTTGCTCAAAATAAGCTTGAATCGCACTATTTTCAATCCGCTCATCCAGCCACATAATCTGGTCGCCACGAATGTTGGATTGTTCTGATTGATTCAGTAAACCAGTTTTGGCAGCACGCATTTCAAGATTCGCATAGCACTTGTGTGCTTCATCACGCAAAGCTAAAATAATTTGCTCAGGCAAAAAGTTTTCACAAATAACGTAACCTTGTGTGCTCAAGCTGTCCAGTAAGGTCTCAAAATTTGTTTGCGGATTATTTTGTGTGTTCACCCAGCAATTATAACAGTGCGCGTTTGCGCGCAAACCCTTATTAAGCTAGAATTCGCACTTCGCAAAATTGCATAAACAGGCGGTTAGCTCAGTTGGTTAGAGCGCTTGGTCGACATCCAAGAGGTCACCAGTTCGAATCTGGTACTGCCTACCAAAAACGCAATACTCGGTTTAACCTTTATCAAAAGTTAACGATACAAAATGGTTAACTTTTGAGCTTGTTGCATTTGTAAAAGCCGTTAAAATAAAACGGCTTTTATTGTTTTAAGCTTGATTGAAATATTGAGAATACTTAATTAAATTGGAATTGATATGCCAGTAATTCGCTTGCCAGATGGCTCACAACGTAGCTTTGAATCGCCAGTAACCGTGGCGCAAGTAGCTATGGATATTGGCGCTGGGCTTGCAAAGGCTGCACTTGCTGGCAAAGTGAACAATCAGTTGGTGGATACCAGTTATCTGATTGAATCCGATAGCGATTTAGCGATTGTGACGGATAAATCCGATGATGGCTTAGATATTATTCGCCATTCCACCGCGCATTTATTGGCGTATGCGGTTAAAGAACTTTTCCCCGATTGCCAAGTGACCATTGGCCCTGTGATTGACAATGGCTTCTACTATGATTTTTCATACAAACGCCCGTTTACGCCAGAAGATTTGATCGCCATTGAAAAGAAAATGGGCGAACTGGCTAAAAAAGATGAGCAGGTGACGCGCAAAGTATTGCCGCGCGATGAGGCGGTGGCATATTTCAAAAGTATTAACGAGCATTACAAGGCTGAAATTATTGCGTCGATTCCTGCGAATGAAGATGTTTCTTTATATTCTGAAGGCGGCTTTACCGACTTATGCCGTGGCCCGCATGTACCGAATACGGGCAAATTAAAAGCATTCAAATTGATGAAGCTAGCAGGCGCTTACTGGCGTGGTGATAGCAATAACGAAATGCTGCAACGCGTTTACGGTACGGCTTGGCGTAACAAAGAAGAGTTAGAAGCGTATTTATTTCAGCTAGAAGAAGCCGAAAAACGCGATCACCGCAAATTAGGTAAGCAATTAGATTATTTCCATATGCAGGATGACGCTCCCGGCATGGTGTTTTGGCATCCGCGTGGTTGGAGCATTTGGCAAGAAGTTGAGCAATACATGCGCCAAATGTTCAAAGATTACAACTATCAAGAAGTGCGCACGCCGACCATTATGGATAAAACCTTGTGGGAGAAGTCTGGCCACTGGCAAAATTATCGCGATAATATGTTTGTGACCAATTCAGAAAATCGTGAATACGCCGTGAAACCGATGAATTGCCCTGGCCATGTGCAGATTTTTAATAGCAGTTTGCATAGTTACCGCGACCTTCCATTGAGATTAGCCGAATTTGGCTCATGCCACCGTAACGAACCGTCTGGCTCATTGCACGGTTTGATGCGTGTGCGTGGCTTTACGCAAGATGATGCGCATATTTTCTGTACCGACGAACAAGTAGAAGCAGAAGTCGCCGACTTTATTAAGATGCTCTATAAGGCTTATGGCGATTTTGGTTTTAAAGATGTTTTAGTTAAGCTATCTACACGCCCAGAAAAACGTATTGGAACGGACGAAGATTGGGATAGGGCAGAGACTTCGCTTGCCAATGCGTTGAAGTTGAATAATCTGGACTTTGAATACCAGCCTGGTGAAGGCGCATTCTATGGCCCTAAAATCGAATTCACATTAAAAGATTCACTAGGTCGCTTGTGGCAATGTGGCACCATTCAGCTAGATCCGAACTTGCCTGAACGTTTAGGTGCGGAATATGTGGCGGAAGACAATTCACGCAAACGCCCCATTATGTTGCATCGCGCGATTGTCGGCTCAATGGAACGATTTATTGGTATTTTGATTGAAAACTATGCGGGAGCTATGCCACTTTGGTTAGCGCCAGTGCAAGCGATGGTGCTGAATATTTCTGAAAGCCAAGCCGAATACGTGATGCAAGTTGTTGAAACATTGAAGAAAAATGGCATTCGATGCGAATATGACTTGAGAAATGAGAAGATTACCTATAAAATACGTGAACATTCGATGCAGAAAATGCCTTACTTGCTTGTTGCAGGTGAGCGTGAAATGCAAGCAGGACATGTGGCCGTGCGTACCAGAAAAGGTGAAGACCTAGGTTCTATGCCGATTAGCGACTTAATTTCGCGACTAAAGGCAGAAATAGAAGCAAAGGTTTAAGCTTAATTTTCAAGGTAGCGCGGTTTAATTTTTTTGATTAGGAGCCAGCAATAGCACAAGATAAAGATACACGAATTAATGGGGATATTACCGCACCCGAAGTTCGTTTGGTGGGAGTAGAAGGCGAGCCATTAGGCATTGTAAGTCTACGTGAGGCTTTTTTTAAGGCAGAAGAAGCGGATATTGATTTGGTAGAAATCGCGCCAAATGCCACGCCACCAGTGTGCAGGTTGATGGATTACGGTAAGTTCAAGTACGCTGAAAGCAAGCGTCAACATGAACAAAAATTGAAGCAGAAACAAGTTGTTATCAAAGAAATTAAGTTTCGTCCGGGTACAGATGACGGCGATTACAATATTAAAGTACGTAATATCATCCGCTTTTTGGGTGAAGGTGATAAAGCGAAAATCACACTTAGGTTTAGAGGTCGTGAGATCACGCATCAAGAATTTGGTTTGGCCTTATTAAGACGCGTAGAAGCAGATTTGGCAGAACATGCAGTAGTTGAGCAGTTTCCAAAAATGGAAGGCCGCCAAATGGTGATGGTATTAGCACCCAAAAAGATAGAAAAAGTAGTTGCAAAGCAACCAAAAGTAGCAAAACCTGTTGAAAAAACAGCTGAAAAGTTAGAAGAAAAAGTAGTAGCAACAGAATAAATAAGTTTTTACTTGAGTGATACGGCGAAATGGCATGCCTAAGCACTCTTAACAACTCTCAAAGGAGAAAAAAATGCCAAAAATGAAAACAAAGAGCAGCGCCAAAAAGCGCTTTAAGTTCTTAGGTAATGGTAAAGTGAAGCGTACGCACTCACATTTACGTCATATCCTAACCAAGAAAACCACTAAGCAAAAACGTAAGTTACGTGGCACTTCGATCATCTCACCAACTGACATCAAACGCGTTCGCGCCATGATGCCAACACAATAAGGAGACCGATATGCCTAGAGTAAAACGTGGTGTCATCGCTCGCGCAAGACATAAAAAAGTATTAAACGCCGCTAAAGGTTATCGCGGTCGTCGTAAAAACGTTTATCGCGTTGCTAAGCAAGCGGTAATGAAAGCTGGTCAATATGCTTACCGTGACCGTCGTCAGAAAAAACGTCAATTCCGTACATTGTGGATTGCCCGTATTAATGCAGGTGCACGCGAGTTAGGCTTAACATACAGCCGCTTCATGAATGGCTTGAAAAAAGCTTCTATTGAAGTGGATCGTAAAGTACTAGCTGATTTGGCGGTATTTGATAAAGCGGCATTTTCCAAATTTGTTGAGTTAGCAAAAACAGGTCTAGCTGCTTAAGAGATGCTTGCATAATTCTGCAAATTAAAAAAGAGGCTACGGCCTCTTTTTTTATGGCTGAAGAAAAATATTTATTCATAATCAATCAGTTAAACATCAAAAATAGATTACTTTCGGTTAAAATACAGCATGGCTAATTTAGAACATCTCATTTCAGAATCCCTTAGCGACTTTAATGCCTGTGCAGATATGCCAGCATTAGAAAATGCTAAAGCGAAATATTTAGGTAAAACAGGTGCATTGACCGAAGCTTTAAAAGGTTTAGGTAAGCTAAGCAATGAAGAGCGTCCAGCAGCTGGAGCCGTGATTAATGTGGTGAAGCAAGCGGTAGAAGCGGCTTTAAATGCACGTCGCGAAGCGATTTTAAATGCTGAGCAAGCCAAACAATTGGCGGCAGAGTCTTTAGATGTGACATTGCCCGCGCGCGCGCAGTCTACTGGCGGCTTGCACCCAGTGACGCTCACATTGCAACGTATTGAACAATTATTTCATTCAATTGGCTTTGATGTGGCCACTGGCCCTGAGATTGAAACCGATTTTTATAATTTCACGGCATTAAATATCCCTGAAAATCATCCTGCGCGTGCCATGCATGATACGTTTTATGTGGATGAAAATAACGTGTTGCGCACCCATACATCACCAGTGCAAATCCACTATATGGAAAATGCCTTAAAGCAAAACCAGTCTCCACCATTGAAAATTATCGCGCCTGGTCGCGTGTACCGGGTGGATTCAGATGCCACGCATTCACCCATGTTTCATCAGGTAGAAGGCTTGTGGGTAGATGAAGATATCAGTTTCGCGAACCTTAAAGGTGTAGTCCAAGATTTTTTACAAAAATTCTTTGAACGTGACGATTTAACGGTTAGGTTTAGGCCTTCGTTTTTCCCATTTACCGAACCATCAGCCGAAATGGATATGAGTTGGAATGGCGGTTGGTTAGAGATCGGTGGCTGCGGCATGGTGCATCCTGAAGTATTTAAACATGTAAATATCGATAGCGAAAAATATCGCGGATTTGCATTTGGGCTAGGCGTAGAGCGCTTGGCGATGTTGCGCTATGGTGTGAACGACTTACGCCATTTCTTTAATAATGATTTGCGCTTTTTGTCGCAATTCAAATAATCAAGTTTTAAACATTATGCAATTTTCAGAAAACTGGCTACGCCAATTCGTTAACCCTGCTATTTCATCTGAAGACCTTAGCCATGCTTTAACGATGGCAGGCCTTGAGGTGGAAGAGATGATACCTGTTGCACCTGCTTTTGAGCATATTGTCATCGGCGAAATCGTAGAAGCAGTTAAACATCCAGATGCGGATAGATTGCAAGTTTGTAAAGTCAATATTGGCAAGGAAAACGGTGTTAATAAAATCCTGCAAATTGTTTGTGGCGCAAGCAATGCTCGCGTAGGCTTAAAAGCGCCTTGTGCTTTGGTTGGTGCAGAATTACCAGGTATTAGCATCAAAGCCGCAAAGGTACGCGGTGTAGAGTCATTTGGCATGATGTGTTCAGCTAAAGAGTTAGGGTTGGCAGCGGAAGCAACGGGTTTGTTAGAGCTACCAAATGACGCACAAGCTGGTTTAGATATTCGTGAGTATTTAGATTTAAATGATCATTTATTCACATTAAAGTTAACACCCAATCGAGCAGATTGTTTAAGTATTCTGGGTATTGCGCGCGATGTGGCTGCCATTACAGGTGCGCCAGTTAAATTACCAGCTTTTGATGTCGTCAAGATTGAAAGCACAAAAACACAAGCGGTCAGTGTTCATGCAAAAGAAGCTTGCCCTGCTTATTATGGACGTGTGATTGAGTCAGTGAATGCGCAAGCAAAAACGCCTGATTGGATGGTACGCAGTTTAGAGCGCAGTGGTATTCGCAGCATTAGTGCGATTGTGGATATCACCAATTATGTGTTGCTGGAATTTGGCCAGCCGATGCACGCCTTTGATTTAGCTCAATTAAATGGCGAAGTTAACGTTCGATTTGCATCAAAAAATGAACAGATTAAGCTGCTAAATGATACGCAAGTTAAATTAACGAGCGACGATTTGGTGATAGCCGATAATAGTGGTGCCATTGCATTTGCAGG
This sequence comes from Methylotenera sp., assembly GCA_021732405.1. Lineage (GTDB taxonomy): Bacteria > Pseudomonadota > Gammaproteobacteria > Burkholderiales > Methylophilaceae > Methylotenera_A. Next base: position 8,482 of record JAKFVB010000076.1, on the reverse strand, counting down.
CGTTATGGGCGGTGAACCAACATCCGTTACAGATGCAACAACGGCAATATTTTTAGAAAGCGCGTTTTTTACGCCAGATGCGATTGCTGGCAAGGCGCGTCGCTTAGGTTTGAGTACAGACTCATCTTATCGCTTTGAACGTGGTGTGGATTTTGGCAATACAAAATTGGCGCTAGAACGTGCAACTGCTTTGATACTAAATATCTGCGGTGGTCAGGCAGGCGAAATCACCGAAATAGTGAATCAATTACCAGAACGTGCTTCTGTGAAATTACGTTATTCGCGTTTGTGTTCAGTGCTAGGTATTAGCATTCCCAAGCAAACCGTTGGCACTCTGTTGACACAACTGGGTTTTGAATTCACAGAAAATGACGATATTTTTGTGGTTAAGTCGCCCACCTATCGCTTTGATATTGCGCGCGAAGAGGATTTGATTGAAGAAATCGCACGTTTGCATGGCTACGATAAAATTCCTGCGATTAAACCAACTGCTAGCTTGAATATGCTGGATGCGCCAGAAGCCTTGCTGAACAACGCATGGTTGCATGACACTTTACAAGCGCAAGGTTATCAGGAAATTATTACGTATAGCTTTGTGGATGAAAGCTGGGAACGCGATTTGTTAGGCAATGCTAACCCGATTAAGCTTAAAAATCCGATTGCTAGTCAAATGAGCGTGATGCGCAGTGGATTGTGGGGTGGTTTGTTGGATACGTTGACTTACAACCTGAATCGTAAACAAGAGCGCGCCATGCTGTTTGAAGTAGGCTCAAGCTATCATCAGACACCACAAGGATTCACTGAGCAAGCGCGAGTTGCTGGCTTATTTTATGGTGCATTTCAGCCAGAGCAGTGGGGCGTAGCCGCTAAAGAAGTCGATTTTTACGATGTTAAAGCGACTGTTGACAGCTTAACGCATGGTAAAGCTGAATATCGTGCAGAAGCACACAACGCTCTGCATCCAGGCCAATCAGCCCGAGTTTATCTTAATGGCAACGCGATTGGCTGGTTGGGCAAGTTGCATCCAAAATGGCAACAACATTACAGCTTAGCTAAAAATACTTTTCTGTTTGAGCTGGAAGCATCACCACTACTGCAGAAATCCATTGCGCATTATGCAGAGGTACCAAAAACGCTAGCAACGCGTCGCGATTTAGCCGTAATTGTAGATGCGGATTTGCCAGTTCAGCACCTTTTTGATGCAATTATAAAAGCGAATATTCCACTTGTGACTCAAGTGCAACTGTTTGATATATATCAAGGAAAAGGTATTCCTGAAAACAAAAAAAGCCTTGCATTATCAGTACTTATGCAAGATACTCATAAAACTTTGGTGGATATTGAAGCCGAAGCAGCAATGGCAAAATTGTTACAATTATTAGAAAATCAATTTGCCGCCAGTTTGCGAAATTAGCTGATAAGCATAGTAAGCAAAATTTAAGTAATCAACTGTAAAAATAAATGGATAAAAGATGTTCAGGGGAAATGTATGACCTTAACTAAGGCGGATTTAGCCGATTTGTTGTTTGAGCAAGTAGGCTTAAATAAGCGTGAGGCAAAAGATATGGTAGAAGCATTTTTTGAAGAAGTGCGCACTGCGTTAGAAACGGGTGATAGCGTCAAGCTGTCTGGTTTCGGTAATTTTGAATTACGTAAAAAATCTGAGCGCCCAGGCCGCAATCCAAAAACGGGTGAAGAAATACCGATTACTGCACGTCGTGTGGTAACTTTTCATGCCAGTCAAAAATTGAAAAGTAAAGTGGAAGAACATTACGCTTAAGATATATTGATATATTTCGTTTATAAATTCTGGGTTAATTATTAACTGATGCTAGATCAAGCGCCTAAAGTGCAATTGCCACCAATACCAGCCAAACGTTACTTTACGATTGGTGAAGTGAGCGAGCTGTGTGGTGTAAAACCGCATGTATTACGTTATTGGGAGCAGGAATTTACCCAGCTTAAGCCTGTTAAACGCAGAGGAAATCGCCGCTACTATCAGCATCATGAAGTGTTATTAATCCGTAAAATTCGTGAATTATTATACGAGCAAGGTTTTACCATCAGCGGTGCGCGCAATCGTTTAGATGGTGCAGAAGTGAAAATTGAAGCTGTTGCAGCACATACCTCTTCTAAGCCTCAAGTTAATATCCAGCCACTTGCTCATGTGATGAATAGTGTTGCTGGAGATTTTGATTTATCGTTATTTAAACGTGAAATTCGCGAAGTGATTCAACTGCTGCGCGCTTAAAAAAACCTGTTTGCAGTATCTGTTTTACCCAGCACACTCTCTTTAGTATTCCTGTATTCAAACATCCACTTTGGCCATTAATCGCTATGGCTAGTCTGCACATTTGATTTATAATATGCGCTCGTTACTTATCAACAGTAGCGCGGTTCGGGGCATAGCGCAGCCTGGTAGCGTACATGCCTGGGGGGCATGGGGTCGCAAGTTCGAATCTTGCTGTCCCGACCAATTAGATAAGGCTAACAACATTTAATTTACTGCTTTTTAAGTGTTTTTTGTATCGAGTTACTTATTCTCTAATAATTTGCTTGAAATTTTTCAGGGTAACTCATTAGTCTGAATTTTTCTTTTTTGACTTTTCTTTGACCTTAATCTCGTTCATTTTTTCGCGCCAGTCAGCCAGCTCCGCATCTTCAATTTCTAACTGTATCGCTAGCGCTTCTGTCGTATTCAATTTTTCTTCTTCTAACCTGCGTGTTAACTTGCCACGCATCCTGCACAATAGCCGCTCTTTTTGATCTTTAGTTAAGTTCTCAGCATCTTTTAAATACTTTTCATTGGGAGCCCGGATTTTCATTATCATCTCTCTTGTCATTATCAATAAACGTTCAAGAGTATAAATTGTCCTGAACTTTCAATGTGTTACAGTTTTGTGAAATTTTATTTTTAGCAAATTGATAGAAACTTAATATTGCAGATAAATGAAAGATTTTATACTAGACGACTGGTCTAATAAATTGCATAATAGTGACAAAACTGCACAATGTAATCGCAGTTTCATGGCTCAGCAATATACTCTGTAACAACACATGTTCTTAAATATTAACCAATACTTAATCACCAAAAGGAAGCAAAAAATGGATTTACATACCTATGGATTAAAACCTCTCAATTTTAATGCGGAGCCAGTTGCAGCTGATTCGGCTGTTGCTGGTTTGAGCCGCCGTGCGTTTATCATGACCAGTCTGGCCATCGGTTTTGCCATTGCGTCAAACCCTATCATGGCGCAAGCAATTGTCACTAGTGATGATGGTTTGGTTGCAGGTGAGGTCAGTGTACCGACTACGGATGGCAAGATACCAGCTTATCGCGCGATGCCAAAAAATGGCAAAAATTTACCAGTGGTTTTGGTGATACAAGAAATTTTTGGCGTGCATGAGCATATTAAGGATGTGTGCCGTCGCTTTGCAAAATTGGGTTACTATGCGATAGCGCCAGAGCTATTTGCGCGTCAGGGTGATGTTTCCAACATGACCGATATTGGCGAAATTTTAAGTAAAGTGGTTTCAAAGGTGCCAGATGAACAAGTATTTTCTGACTTAGATGCGACAGTTGCCTACGTTAAATCAACCGGTAAAGCCAATGCAAAAAAACTGGCGACTGTTGGATTTTGCTGGGGTGGGCGTACTGTTTGGCTTTATGCAACGCACAATCCCAACGTTAAAGCGGGCATTGCCTACTATGGCCCATTGACAGGTATGAAATCTGATATTAAAGCCAATGATCCAATGGATATTGCCAGCACGCTTAAAGCGCCAATTTTAGGTTTATATGCGAGCCAAGATGCATTTATTAAAAATGAAATGATTGAACAAATGCAAGCTGAGCTTGAAAAATCGGGTAGCCATTCTGAGATTATCCTTTTCCCAAATGTGAATCATGGTTTCCATGCAGATTATCGACCAACCTACAACAAAACCGCTGCAGATTACAGCTGGCAGCTAACCCGTGACTGGTTAAAAAAACACGGCGTTTAAGCAACGCATCTTTTTCGGTGGTTTTAAGGTGTTAAGTAAAGCCTATATTTGATTCAAAAAAGCACATTAATTGCGCTTTTTTTTCAATTATAATGGCTTAAATCCAAAGGAATTTATCATGCGTATGCAAACCATTCAAACCCAAGCATTTTTAGATCAAAAACCAGGCACTTCTGGCTTACGTAAAAAAGTAAAAGTGTTTCAACAGTCACATTATCTTGAAAATTTTGTACAAAGTATTTTTGATACGCTCACGATTGCAGCCGATGCTACTTTAACTTTGGGTGGCGATGGTCGTTTTTATAATAAAACGGCCATTCAACTTATTATTAAAATGGCAGCAGCAAATGGTTTTGTTAAAGTGATTGTTGGGCAAGGCGGCATTTTATCGACGCCTGCGGCATCGCATGTGATTCGGCACTACCAAACCTTTGGCGGCATTATATTATCAGCTAGCCATAACCCTGCCGGCCCTACAGAAGACTTTGGTATTAAATACAACACCGCTAATGGTGGGCCTGCGCCAGAAAAAATCACAGAAGCGATTTTTGCTAAAAGTAAGACGATTACACAATACAAAATAGCCGATTTTGACAATATTGATTTAAATGTGATTGGCGAAACGCAGTTAGATGGTTTTAGCGTGCAGGTGATTAATGCGGTAAACGATTACACAGATTTAATGGCGCAACTATTTGATTTTTCAGCGATTAAATCTTTGTTAAAATCTGGGTTTAGCCTAAAGTTTGATGCGATGCATGCGGTGACTGGCCCTTATGCTAAAGAGATTTTAGTGAATCGATTAGGCGCACCATCAGCCAGTTTAATGAATTGTGAGGTTTCTGAGACGTTTGGCGGCGGTCATCCTGACCCTAATCTAACTTATGCACATGAGTTGGTGGATGTACTTTATCAGCCAGATAATAAAACACAGTCAGCACCCGATTTTGGCGCCGCATCGGATGGCGATGGTGACCGCAACATGATTTTAGGTAAAGCGTTTTTTGTAACGCCATCAGACAGTTTGGCGATTATTGCTGCAAACGCACAGTTAATACCTGCTTATAAACAAGGTTTGGCGGGTGTTGCGCGCTCTATGCCGACCAGTGGCGCGGTGGATAGGGTGGCAGAAAAACTCAATATTCCTTGCTACGAAACGCCAACTGGATGGAAATTTTTTGGCAACTTAATGGACGCCGACAGAGTGACTTTGTGTGGCGAAGAAAGTTTTGGCACAGGCAGCAATCATGTGCGTGAAAAAGACGGCTTATGGGCAGTGTTATGCTGGCTCAACATTATTGCGATTAAAAAAACTAGCGTGGAAGCACTTGTTAAGGCGCACTGGGCCGAATATGGCCGCAATGTGTATTCTCGCCATGATTACGAGGCAATACCCACGGACGCTGCTAATGACGTGATGACGCATATAAAGTCTCAATTTTTGACTTTGCCCCAACAAGTTTTTGGCCGCTATACAGTCAACACTTGTGACGATTTTAGTTATACCGACCCCATTGATGGCTCCATTAGCACAGGGCAGGGCGTACGTATTTTATTCAAATGTGGTTCGCGAATTGTCTTTAGATTATCAGGCACAGGAACCGAGGGCGCTACTTTGCGCATTTATTTAGAAGCGTATGAACCTGATATAGCCAACCATCATTTAGATGCACAAGTTGCGCTGGCAGAAATGATTCAAATTGCATTAGATATTTCACAACTAAAACAATGCACTAGTCGCGAAATGCCAACGGTGATTACTTAAAACATTGCAAAAAACAAAGGCTAGAAACGCTAGCCTTTGTTAATTGCTGATTAAAACAGTTTAATTATTCGTTTGTTTAGATAGCCATTCTTGTGGATCTAGTTGGCTATCGCCAGATTTATCCATTTTGCTAAAATATAGTTTCTTGTAATTTTAGAAACTCGGTTTTAGTCACTAAATGATCGCCATCTTTATCAGTTAAAGCCATCATTTTTTTGCTGCGCAACTGGCGGTTATAGCCACCTGTACCAAAGCTCACCTCTTGTTTTCCATCTACGCCAACCCATTCGTCGGCATCCAGCGAGTCATCATTATCTTTGTTAAGTGAATCAAATACGCCGCTATTAAAAGCGTTAAATTCGTCTAATGACACCATGTGATTACCGTCGGCATCTAACATTTGCATCATTTTTAACTTTCTAAATTCTTTTTGATACGCTGCAGTACCAAATGTTGTATCCGCTGCGAAGCTGGGTATCGAAAAAATCGACGTTGATAATACCGCTGCAGCAATAATCACTGCAACTTTAGTTTGAATAACCATCACAACCTCCAAAAATATTAAATTCATTCTGTAATTAAATTTTGCTAGCACAGCTTAGTCTGCTGGTCAACCAAATTACTTACATTTATTTAAAATTAGTGAAGATAGAGTACGGTTTTATATGATTAGAATCAAAGCGTTAAGTGATAAAAAAAATTATTCAACTTGCTTAATGGTCATCTGATTATTAAATAAGCGCACATCCATGCGGCCCAAATAACTCATGCCCAATAACACATCACCACCTAAACCTGGCGCTATCATAGCCGAAACATTGTTTGCTTCAACGCCGCCCACTTTGACAGATTTCAGCCGCACCATATAACCAACACTATCACCATTGGCAGTATTCGTACGTACGGCGGCCACGCTTTTAAGCTGTAATTTATCGGCTACCGCTTGCGAAATGGCAACACCTGTTGCACCTGTATCCACCAATACACTCACTTTTTGATTGTTAATCAGTGCTTCGGCACGGTAATGGCCATCTAAGCCGCGCTGCAGCACAACTTCGTTAGCATTATCGCCCAGCCGCCATATTTTATTGGGATTTTGAATATTATCGACTAGGTAATAAATGCCTGCGGCTAAGGTTAGCCAAACGATAGTGAAAATAATAGAATTGCGCGACATAGCTTGAATTGCGATTAGAACGGTAAAGCGACATGTGGCGCAGTGCCCCAGATGACCTCTCTAAATTGCGCTTGAATTCGTTTTAAAGCCGCGTCAGAATCTGCTTCAAAGCGCAGCACAATCACAGGCGTGGTATTAGATGGGCGCATTAAGCCAAAGCCATCAGTGTATTCTACACGCAAGCCATCAATGGTAATCACTTCAACTGCGCCTTCAAAATTTGCCGATTGTTGCAATGCGGCAATCAAGGCATGCGGCTCGCCTTCGTTCATATGAATATGCTGCTCTGGTGTGCTGACACTATCAGGTAAGCTATTTAAAATTTCAGAAGGATTATTAAACTGGCTAAGAATTTCCAGCATGCGCGCACCTGCATATAACCCATCGTCAAAGCCATACCAGCGTTTTTTACCGTTGATGTCGGCATCGTTAAAGAATACATGGCCGCTCATTTCGCCCGCCAATGCCGCGTTGGTTTCTTTAATTTTAGCTTTTACCAATGAGTGACCCGTTTTCCACATCAGTGGGTTGCCGCCGTATTTGCGAATCCAAGGGCTTAAATTGCGTGTTGATTTCACATCAAAAATAATAGTTGCGCCTTTGTTGCGGCTTAATACGTCCTCTGCGAATAGTAATAATTGCCTGTCTGGATAGATAATCTGGCCATCTTTAGTGACAATACCCAGCCTGTCGCCATCGCCATCAAATGCCAAGCCAATTTCTGCGCGGCTGGATTGCAATAAGTTGGCTAAATCCACTAGATTTTCTGGCACAGAAGGGTCCGGATGATGGTTTGGAAAGTGGCCATCTACCTCACAAAATAGCTCATCTACACGGCAACCGATGGAGTTGTACAGCGTTTTTGCAAACGCACCTGCCACGCCATTGCCGCAGTCCACTGCAATTTGCATGGGGCGAGTTAGCTTAATATCGGCTTGAATGGTGGCAATATAATCTTCTGCAATCGCATAGTTACGCTCAATACCTTCACCGTAGGTAAAGTTTTTTTGTTCAATACGTTGGCGCAAGCTTTGGATAGACTCATTAGATAGCGTTTCGCCTGCCAAAACCATTTTTAGGCCATTGTAGTCAGGCGGGTTGTGGCTACCCGTCACCATCACGCCGCAATGGGTGTTGAGATGATAAGCCGCAAAATACACCATTGGTGTTGCTACCATACCCAAATTCACCACATTGATGCCAGCTTTGCGAATGCCGCTAGACAGCGCCTGTGCCAGCTCAGGGCCAGATAACCGGCCGTCGTAGCCAATACAGATTTCACTTTGTGCGCGCTGTTTCGCCTCTGACCCTAACGCATGGCCGATTAGCTCTACGATTTCAGGCGTTAAGGTTTTACCCACAATGCCACGTATATCGTATGCCTTAAAAATTTCTTTTGGAATTTCAATTTGGTTAGTTTTTTGCATGATTTTTTATCAACTAAAAGTAGAAAGAGGTTACAAGGTTAAATTAAAAGCAAAATAAACAAGTGCAAAATAAGTGATGTGATGCAGCAACTGATCAAAGCCTAACAG
>JAKFVB010000042.1 GCA_021732405.1 Methylotenera sp. | reverse complement strand
GGATGACTTAAGCGCCGGCAAGATTTATGTTTTAAGAGATGGAAAACCAACATTAGTAAGAGTGCAAGTTGGTATTACCGATGGCCGCTCTACTGCCATTAATGCACGCGACTTAACGGCTGGCGACCAAGTAATTGTGGGTGAATTACAAGCTAGCGGGCAAGCGCCAACTGGCGGCAATACACAACGTGCGCCAAGAATGTTCTAAGCCATATCATGCAAAAAAATAATATTGAAGCCAAAACCGTTATTCAGGTGAGCAATTTATACAAGGATTACCAAACCGCTGCTGGGCCGTTTCCTGTGCTTAAAGACGTGAATTTACGCATTGAAAATGGCGATTATGTGGCGATTATGGGGCCATCAGGCTCTGGCAAATCGACCTTTATGAATATTCTAGGTTGCTTGGATAAGCCTACTAAAGGCAAATATGTATTGGATGGTCATGCTGTGGCGACCATGGAAGAGAATGCAGTCGCTGGCGTGCGCAATAAAACCATTGGCTTTGTGTTTCAAGGCTTTAATCTGTTGGCGCGCTCTAGCCTCCTAGATAATGTTGCCTTGCCGTTGGTGTATTCAGGCATTGAAAAACCAGAGCGGCACAAAAGAGCCAAAGTGCTTTTAGAAAAAGTAGGATTAGGCAAACACATTAACTCGCGCCCTAACCAGATTTCTGGCGGCCAGCAACAACGCGTAGCCATTGCACGTGCGCTGGTGAACAATCCCAGATTGATTCTTGCCGATGAGCCCACAGGTAACTTGGATAGTGTGACCAGTGAAGAAATTATGGCGCTATTTGGCGAGTTAAATCAAGAAGGCATCACCATTGTGCTGGTTACGCATGAAACCGATATTGCCGAACATGCCAAACGCCAAGTGCGATTTTTGGATGGCAAAATTGTGCAAGACACATTAACAAATAGCCATTCTTTAAACGAGGTGCTTTGATGAGGCTTTTGAAAAACGTAGCGAGCGATGATAAGTCAAGGCAAAAAATGACGAAAAACCGCAGCATATGGGTGATATGTGAGGATTTTGAGTCGTTTTTTAACGCAGGATTATCAAGCGCAGTAGTTTTGCAAAGGCCTCATTATGTTTAGTGCAATGCTAGGTGAAGCTTGGCACGCCATGGGCGCAAACCGCTTACGGACGTTCTTAACGATGTTAGGCATGGTAATTGGCGTAGGTGCGGTGGTATTAATGATGGCGATTGGGCAAGGCGCAGAGGCTTCTGTTAAGCGCTCGATTAGCGCTATGGGTAGCAATCTGTTTGTTGTATTATCTGGTCCGCCCAATGTGGCTGGTGCTAGGTCAGCCACTGGTAATGCGCCCTCTCTCAATGTAAAAGACGCCAATGCGATTGCAGAATTGGACGGTGTTGCGGGTGTAGCGCCTGTGACGATGGGTAAAGCGCAGATTGTGTTTGGTAGCAATAACTGGAATACCGATATATTAGGCACTACGCCTAGCTATCTGGATGTGCGCTCATGGTACTTGTCATCAGGTTATGCGTTTGCAGATTCTGATATTCGCTCTGCTACGCGCGTTGCTTTGATTGGCAAAACGGTTGCGCAAAATATCTTTGGCGATGATATTGACCCGCTAGGCAAAACTATTCGCATCAAGCAAAGTCCGTTTGTAGTGTTGGGCGTATTGGATAGCAAAGGTCAATCCTTAGATGGACGCGACCAAGATGACACCATTATTGTGCCCTTAACCACCGCCCAGCGTAAATTATTTGGCAATCAGTTGCCTGGCAGCGTGCGCCAAATCATTGTGCAAGCAGAATCAGATAAAGCGATGGCGATGACTGAAGAAGGCATCAATGGCTTGCTCAACCAGCGCCATAATATACGCGAAGGCGCTGATAGCGACTTTTCTGTACGCAACCTGACTGCGATTGCCAACTCAGCCGCCGAAACTACGCGCACCATGTCGCTACTTTTAGGCGCAATCGCATCAGTTTCATTACTGGTTGGCGGCATTGGCATTATGAATATTATGCTGGTTTCAGTCACAGAGCGCACCCGCGAAATCGGCATCCGCATGGCAATCGGCGCACGTCAGCGCGATATTTTGATGCAATTTTTATTAGAAGCTATTGTGATTTCGATTGTTGGTTGCTTGATAGGCATTGGCATTGGTGTGGGAGGCGCGGTATTGGTAAGTATCTTCACCAAAACAGAAGTAATCGTATCCACCAATTCGGTATTGATTGCTTTCAGCGTAGCCGCCAGCATTGGCGTATTTTTTGGCTTCTACCCTGCCCGCAAAGCGGCAAAACTTAACCCGATTGAAGCATTAAGATATCAATAAATAATGGTTTAATGCACAATAAAAGTAACTGAAATAAGTTTTTATATGAATGCATTGAATTTAAAGGAAGTGAAATCGCACAATGTCTAAAAAGACATTCACTATCAATTTAGCGGCAAAAAAATCAGGCGTTGGAATTGAAACAATACGCTACTATCAGCGCATTGGGCTTGTTGAAAAACCTGAAAAACCGCTATCTGGCTATCGTATTTATTCTGAAGGCATCGTTACAAGGTTGCTTTTTATTCATCGTGCCAAAGAGCTTGGCTTCAGTCTTGCTGAAATTGCCAATCTTTTAGTCTTGGGTGATGCTCAATGTGCTGAGACAAAAGTGCTTGCCACCCATAAGCTAGAGATAATCAAAAGTAAGCTTCACGATTTACAAGTGATAGCAGGCACACTAGAACAACTCATCCAGTCTTGTGAATCTAATTCGACCAATCAAGGCTGCCCCATCATTACGGTCATTTCAAAAAAAATAACTTGACTCAGTACCTAGGTACGGCGTTTAAGCTCCTCAACTTCCCCAACTGTTGTAGGAGTTCAAAAAATGTCAGAAAAATTCAGCTTTCTTAATAAAGTCAGCATCGTCGGTGTTATTTTTGCGGCTTTGCCGCTGATACCCTAGGAGAGTAATCGTGAGAATTCCAGCGTTATTTGAAAAATTTGGCTCGCTCGGTGCCATTGTATCGGCAATGGGGTGTGCATCTTGCTTTCCTGTCCTCGGCTCTCTTGGTGCTGCATTGGGCCTGGGCTTTCTTGCTCAGTTTGAAGGCATTTTCATCAATACTTTGCTGCCAGTTTTTGCAGGTATTGCTCTTATCTTTGCAGTCATTTCATGGGTCTCACATAAACAGCACTTTCGGGGTTTGCTCGGTATCGCAGGGCCAGTTATGCTACTTGCTACTTTGTACCTGTTCTGGGCAAACGACTGGAGCATCTACATGTTTTATTTCGCATTGGCGTTAATGTTTGTGGTTTCAATCTATGACATCGTGTCTCCGCCCACAAAAACATGTAAAACACCAGAACCTGGAAAACAGCTATGAGTAAAGACATCATTCTGCAATCAACCATTACCTGCCCCTCGTGTAGTCACAAGGAAACAGAAATAATGCCGACTGATGCGTGTCAGTGGTTTTATGAGTGCAAAAACTGTGGTGCTTTGCTCAAACCTAAGCATGGTGATTGCTGCGTTTTTTGTTCCTACGGCTCAGTCCCGTGTCCCCCAATTCAACAAGGTCAAGACTCGTGTTGCTCGTAATCACGCATAACCCATCGGTCAAGCAGGACGCGCTAAAGCGCGCCTCTTACCTCAAACGTTAAATAATTTTAACTAATACGCGCCAGTGACTATACTTTTCAGAATTGGTGAGGCAATTAATCTACTAAATTCATACAAATTCATTACAAAAAATCGTCACTATTTGCGATTAGTAAAAAAGTTGGTGCTTTTATTTAGGTTCACTAACAAACCCAAGCTTAGTTATCCCAGCATTCTGTGCGTCTGCCATCACTTCTGCCAGCACCTGATATTTGGTTTCTTTATCAGCGCGAATTTGTAATTCTGGCTGTGGTTTAACATCGGCAGCTTGCAGTAATTTTTGTTTCAATTCACCTTGTACCAGTGGCGCATCATTCCAGTAAGTTTTACCAGCGCCGTCAATCGCCAAGGTAATCACTTCTGGCTCTTCTGGCAGCGTTTGACTGGTGGCTTGCGGCAGCTCAATTTTTACGGCGTGGGTTAATAGTGGCGCGGTAATAATAAAGATCACCAGTAAAACCAACATCACGTCTACCAATGGCGTAGTGTTGATTTCACTCATCGGTTGTGAGTGCGCCTCATTGTTAGAAGCATTGCCACCTATCATGCTGGCACTCCCATTGGTTTAGCGCTTTGATTGTTAAAAGTTTTAACATTGTGTTGATTTTTTGCATGTTGTTGCTTAATAACCAAATGGGCACCGGTCGTTAATAACACATGCAAGTCTTGCCCGAAGCTATCTAAAGTGGCGCTAATAATACGGTTTTGTTTCACAAAGGCGTTGTAAGCCAACACAGCAGGAATTGCCACGGCCAAACCAATCGCGGTCATAATCAAAGCCTCGCCTACTGGACCTGCTACTTTATCTAAAGTGGCTTGTCCGCTGGCGCTGATGCTGGCCAGTGCATGGTAAATGCCCCACACCGTACCGAATAAACCAACAAATGGTGAAACACTGCCTACAGAAGCCAAGACCGATAAGCCTGACTCAAGCTTAGCCGTGGTAAGGGCAACACTGCGGCGCATGCTACGCGCGATAAATTCATCGTAGCTACAAGATTCTTCAATATGTTTTGACGCATGTAATTGGTGGTGATGCGCTGCATCAACCGCATTAGCGGCTAATTCGTGTGCAGGTGAATCAATTTTAATCATCGTGATGGCTGATTGCAGATTTGGCGCATCCCAAAATTCGCTAATGTAACGCTTTAAGGCGCTTTTTAGCTGAATGCCTTGCACGGTCTTAACAATCATAAAATACCAGCTTGCCACCGACATCATCAGCAAAATTAATGCGACTGATATAGAGACAAAACCACCTTGCATAATAAAAGCGAGGCTATTAAATTCCGTTGCTTGTTGCATGTTGCTTCCTTTAATTTAAAACGTTTTTTAATTTATAAAAATTCCGTGCAAAATAAGTGTTAACTATCCAGCGAAAACTTGACTGGCACAATCACATACGCACTTAAAGCTTGATTGTTTTTCTTAGCAGGGATAAAACGCCAGCGTTTTACCGCTTTGATCGCGGCGTCATCTAGGCGTTCTGATCCACTACTTTTTTCAATTTGCACATCTTCAGCTGCACCATCCGAAGAAACCAAAACCCTCATCAATACGCGACCTTCTTCACCCAATCTGCGCGAAGTCGCTGGATAATCAGGGGCTGGGTTATTGAGATAAGACACACCAAAACGTGGTGGCTCAATTTTTTCTTCTGCTACTTTTTCTACCACTGGTGGCGCTTTGGGCGTTTCAGACACTTTCACAGGCTCAATAGGCGTAGCTGGCATTTCTTCTACCACTGGCTGCTCTGTAGTCGCTTCAACAAGCCGTTCTGTTGGCGTTTCAATCGGCTTGATTTTTTCAACGATTTTTTTAGTCTTAACAACTGGTTTCACTTCTGGTTTTGGCGGTTCAATCACAGGTACTAATTCTGGCTCAGGCGCTGGCGGCGCAATCAGGCTCACCATCATAGGCTTGGCAGGCGGCAATTCTATTTTGGCCAATGGCTTTTGCGTCACCAATAAATAAATAGCGCCAATATGTGCCAGCACAACGAATAACGTGGTTAACCATGAATGCGATTTTTGCGGCGGTGTTGGGCCATTTAAGCGTGCGGTTTGTAAAGGCAAGGCATACAGCCTGCTTACTTTTGCATGCACATCAGTCGCGTCAGATCCATATTGCTGGCGCATTTTTGCATTGCGCACCGAAAATAAATCAACGACTGTCGATGTCTGGCTACTCATAAAATATCAATTCAAATATTTAAGCTGAATTACTTGGTTAATATCAGTTTATTTTGCTTGGTAATGCGCAAAACATAGGTTTCGTTTAAATGCTCAATCATCACTTCTTTTACATCGGTAAATAGCTGCTCTGTGCTTAAGCGCTTGATGCGCGAAATTTTAATGTCATGATTCGGCGCTTCGTCCGACACAATCGCCACATCAAAACTCATGTGTTCTTTTGCCGTTAAATTAGTAATGACTTTCATATTAAGCCTATTAATTCCCTTGCTAAAAAAGTGACCGCCTTACATGACCGGTTTATGTTGAGTAAACATCGTCAATGCAGCCATAAATCAAGGAGATGCATTTGCATGCATTTGCAACATTTAAGACGTTGTTAGGGACGCCTTAAATTCTGTTGCTAACCGCTTAATTACACGCGGTTAGCGTAATATTCCACTACCAATTGCACATCTACTGGAAACGGTACATCTGATACCGCTGGCAAATGCGCCACTTTAACTACCTGTGCAGATTCATCCCAAGATAACCATTCTGGACGCGCCAATGCTGGCTGTTTGATGGTTTCTACTATCATCGGGATGTTTTTACTTTTGGCTTTAATCACCAATTCGTCACCGACTTTTAGGCGAATAGATGGGATATTGGCGGCCTTACCATTTAGCATTAAATGACCATGTGAAACTAACTGACGTGCCGCAATTACCGTTGGCGCATAGCCTGCTCTAAACACCACGTTATCCATGCGGCGCTCTAATAGCTGCAACAAGCGTTCGCCAGTTGGCTCTTTGCCTTTACGCGCATCTAAAATTACGCGACGCATTTGCGTTTCGGTTAAGCCGTAGTTAAAACGAATTTTTTGTTTCTCTTGAAGCTTTACACCAAAATCTGAACGGCGTTTGCGTGATGCTTTATTGCCATGTTGGCCTGGCGGTGTTGGGCGTGCTTCAATGGTTTTGCGTGATAACCCAGGCAAATCTACGCCTAATGCGCGCATAATTTTGACTCTTGGGCCAGTTAATCGTGACATATCTATCCTTAATACTTTTAGTTGTTAATCTTTATATTGTTAATCTTGTGGCTTATTGCAATGTTGCGTGTGCTGGGAATACTTTTGCTTCTAGCGCTTGATGCTCATCAACTATTTCCGACCATTGATTGAGTAAGCGCTTGGCGATTTCTTTTGATAGCGGACTATCAGCATATTCAGGCGCCGTTAACTTTAGCGACAAGTCAGCCGCTAACTTTGCCAAATCAAAAGATGGCTTAATCGCGTAATGTGTAGCAACGCAGCAGATTGCAGACAACACATCTTTGGTGGTTGGCAAATCGGGATCAAATAAAACGCTATGCTTTACAGTATTAGGCATATGAAGTTGCATGAAATTACTCAGTTCTAATGTTAATGCAAATGATAATAGTTCTTATTTAAAAAGTAAAGAGTAAATGAATAAAAACTATGTTTGACTTATTTCAACTAATAAATTAGGCCTAAAAACAGCTATGGACTTACAATTAACGCTTACAAATTGAACAAAAATCTAGGATTAACTTGCTATGCATGCCTCAATCACATTCATAAAGCGCTACCCTTTCGCCATGCTGCTTGCAGTGCAATTATTAAGTGTGTTGTTTTATGGATTTATGACCGACTCAAAAACCAGCTTGCTTATTTTTAATTGCTTAGGGCTAATTGTGCCAATCTTGGCAGTTTGGGTGGTGTATCGCAGCCCTATGGCAAGTTGGGTTGGTTTTAGCTTAATCACGCTGTCGCTTAGTACGTCTTTATTAGCATTGCTCGGTGGGTATACGCAATTGCTGGTTTGGGCGCACGGTTTTGAAAGTTTGCTGTATTTTTATGCGGCAGCAGGCATGGTGTTGGTGATGTTTGCAGATGATATTGTCACATTGGATGAGTTGTATGCCATTGGCTCTACATTCACTTTGCTGGTGTGGGGCTTTACTTTGGCTTACTCCGTTTGCCAGCAAATTTACCCCAATAGCTTATTGGCGGCTATTAACCCCAGCAACCCGCGTAGCTGGGTAGAGTTATTATTTATGAGTTTTTCTATTCAATCGGGCACAGGAGTTGGTGATGTAATTCCAATCTCTAGCCCTGCGCGAGCAATTGCTTCTTTGCAAATTTTTTCAAGTGTCATGTATCTAACAATTGCAGTATCGCGCTTGGTGGGCTTAACTATTCAGTTTAAAAAATAATCAGGGCAGACGATAAACCAGCACAGCATCGCCTTGTTTGTAGCCAAAGATTGAGTTGCCGCCACTGGCAACCGCAATATATTGCACGCCATCAATGCTATAAGTGATGGGCGGTGCGTTCACGCCAAACTCTGATTTGGCTTGCCATAACAATTCGCCTGTTTGGCTATTGTAGCCATTAAAATTACCATTGCCTTCGCCTGTAAATAGCAATCCGCCAGCGGTTGCTAATACACCGCCAACCAGCGGTTGTGCCGTTTTATTTTGCCAAGCTATTTTGCCTGTGCTTAAATCGATTGCCGACAGCAAACCCCAGCGCGGATCTTGTGTAGGTTCGCTGGCCGCATAACGAATCGCAGGCTTACCATCTTTGCCAGGTGTTTCATGCAGGGTATATTTAATAGGTGCATGAATACCTGCTACAAATGCACGTTGATTGGCCTCATCGATGCTCACAGGGCTCCAATTTGAGCCGCCTAAAATACCAGGATAAACCACCGTGCCGTCAAAAGTGGCTTTTTGAAATAGATTTTTTTGCGGTACAAATGCATCAGATTTTTTGATTAACTCACCAGTTGCCCTGTTGTGAATATAAAACCAACCCGTTTTGCTGGCCTGCCCTACTGCGGCGATTTTTTTGCCATTCAATTCATAGTTAAATAAAACAGGCGGACTGGCTAAATCGTAACCCCATAAATCGTGCGGCACTTGCTGATAATGCCATTTCAGCTTGCCAGTATTTGTATCTAATGCAACCAATGAAACGGTATATAGATTATCGCCTGGGCGTGAAATATCGTTCATTTGCGGGCTCGGATTACCTGTACCAAAATAAAGTGTATCAGTTGCGGTATCAATGGCTGGCGTACTCCAAGCAGAGCCACCGCCAAAACGGGCAGAATCTGCATATTGTGCTGCATCAATTTTTTCTTGCGCAATATTACGGTTGAGTAAAATACCATCCGCTGTATTTTGAGCAAACTGCCCCTCCCAACCGCTTGCAGGAATCGTGTCAAATTGCCATGCGCGCTTGCCATTTTCTACATCATAAGCCGCTAAAAATCCAGGTCTGCCAAAGCGTCCTGTTACGCCAATCACAGCGCCTAATGGCGCATCTGCAGTTGGATTGTCAATATGCAAACCATAACCAACTCCCGTAATGCCTACAATCACTTTGCCTTTGTACACCACAGGCGCCATGGCGATACCAATGCCTGTGCCGCCAGTTACCTTGCGTGCGCTATTCGGGTCGTCCTTGTTTAAAGAATCTTGGCCTTCTGTTGTGATTGCGGATTCAACCACATCAATATCCCATATTTTT
Organism: Methylotenera sp.; assembly: GCA_021732405.1. GTDB lineage: Bacteria > Pseudomonadota > Gammaproteobacteria > Burkholderiales > Methylophilaceae > Methylotenera_A. The sequence continues at coordinate 6,179 of JAKFVB010000042.1, read as the reverse complement.
GCCCCGTTTTGAGCGTTAAGTGCGATAAGGCGTGCATCTACGGTACCAATAAATACTTTACCATTGGCCACCGCAACACCCCTGTTGGCAGGGCCACAGCACATTTGCCAGTCTTTGCGTCTATCGTGGGTGTAGCGCCATAGTTCTTTACCAGTTTTGGCATCAAGCGCGGCTACGTGATTATAAGGAAGCGATAAGTACATGATGCCATTTTGCACAATGGGCGTGGTTTGAAAGCTACCCACCACGCCGCTTTTGTATTGCCAAGCCTGTACTAATTTTTTGACATTCTGCTGATTAATTTGCGCATTAGGCGAAAAGCGCTGACTTGTGTAATCGCGTCCAAAGCTAGGCCAGTCTTGATTGACGGCCTGATAAGACGTTTTATTTGCCGTGCAGGCTTGTATGGCAGCCACTAACAGCAAACCAACTACACTAAAAGATAGATTTTTCATGATGGCAATCTGAACAGTTTGTATACCGACTAGTATACAACAAGTTATTTCATTCAACAGCCAAAAATCCCATAAAAATTCACACAAATAATTTGAATCTAAAAACCGCTATTTACGTATAAAAGCAGGTAGATACTTATTAACCCATTTTAAATGTTAGGGATTTAAATGAAGACTATTCAAAAACAGGCTCAAGCACTACTGTGTAATAGCTTGCTTGCCAGTGCGGTTGCCGCACTCTTTGCGACTTCGGCTTTGGCAGATGAATTAAATTATAGTAACAAGCTATTATTAACTGGTGGCGTTTCACAAGTTGAAGGTGCTGCTGGCGGCGGGTTAACACCTTGGGCGGTAATCGGTGGTTATGGTACCAATAATGAGGTTGGCGGCAGTGCGCATTACACTTATGTGAAGACGGGTGACTATAAGCTAGACACTTATGGTTTTACAATTGGCTTATTTGATCGTGTTGAATTCTCTGTAGCAGAACAATCTTTTGATTTGGGTAAATTACGTAACAAAGTCACCGCTGGCTTAGGTGCAGATGTGTTTGGTCGCAACCAACTCACACAAACGATTGTTGGCCTTAAAGTGCGTGTGGCAGGCGAAGCAATACTGGATGCAGATACTTGGATGCCGCAAATTGCAGTAGGTTTGCAATATAAAGACAATGACGAAACTGATTTCATTAAAAGTGCTGTGATTGGCGCAAAAAGTGATCACGGTACCGATGTATATGTATCTGCCACCAAACTACTGCTGGCTCAAAATTTATTACTAAACGGCACCTTACGTCTAACCAAAGCTAATCAGTTTGGTTTGCTCGGATTTGGTGGTGATAAACATGATAGCTACCAGCCTATGCTTGAACTCTCTGCAGCTTACTTATTGCGTAAAGATTTGGCCATTGGTGCTGAATACCGCATGAAACCAGATAACTTAAGAAGCCCTGCCAATGATCTGCTATTTGGCGGTGCAAATGTGGTGGATTTAAAAGAGGATGATGCGTTTGATGTATTTATCGCTTATGCGCCAACTAAAAATATTTCATTAACCGCTGCTTACGTCAATTTAGGCAACATTGCGACAGTTAAAGCCGTTGGTGCCGATTACGGCAACCAAGAAGGCGTATATCTATCTGCGCAAATCGGCTTTTAAGCCAATTATCCTCATTAAAAGTAAAAGGAAACATGATGAATATCAATATTAAAGCAGCTACTGCTACGCTATTAGCCACAGCTACATTTTTAATGGCTCAACCTGCAATCGCAGAAGTGTATGCACAAAACCCTAACCTTGGTAACACACCAATGGAAGGCACAGCAACATTTGAGGCTTTTGGCGGCAAAGAAGGTCTAGTAAAAATTATGGATGACTTTATGATCGGCTTAGTGGCTGACCCGCGCACCAAACCATTTTTTGACAACAACAAACAAACGTTTATTAAAGCCATGCTGGTTGAGCAAATGTGTGAGTTAATGAATGGTGGCTGTAAATATCCAGGCCGCGATATGAAAGCATCACACGCCAACATGAAAGTGAATCGTGAAGGGTTTAACGCACTGGTTGAACAGTTTCAATTTGCAATGGATAAACACAACGTACCTTTTAGTGCGCAGAACAAGCTACTGGCTAAATTGGCGCCTATGTATCGCGAAATAGAAACAACAACTGGCGATGCTGTAGCCCCAGTATTCCCTAAAACTGAGTAGTTATTAATATGCAAAACTGCATACGGCAATACTTAAGGGCCGTATGCATAACAAATTCAATAGATTAATTGATAAATTTTATAAGGTTAACGGCTTACCGTGAATTAAAATTGAGGTAGTATCCAATTTTACTTAGTAGGTTAAATATTATGAGCCAAGCGAAATCTTCAGAAGAGCTATTTCATTTGATTGCCCTTAGTGGACAAGGCGACCGCGTGGCGTTTCAAGCGCTTTACGATGCGACCTCTGCTAAGTTATTTGGCTTATCGTTGCGCATACTTAATCGACGCGACCTAGCTGAAGAAGCCTTGCAAGATGCTTTTATTAATATCTGGCATCATGCACAAAATTATCGCCCCGAAAAAGCGGCAGTAATGACTTGGATGACAACCATAGTGAGAAACAAGTGCTTTGATTTATTACGCGCGATGCCACATGAATCACAATTAATAGATGATGAAAGCTTGGATGATTGGGCGTCTGACGATTTAGGTCCGCTAGAAAAAGCGACTGAGCAAAGTGAATCAAAAGCGTTACTGAATTGCATGAATGGCTTGCCGCCTTTGCAACGCCAAGCCATTGCGCTGAGTTACTTTCATGGCATGGCGCACGAGCAGCTTGCCAGCCATTTAGTGCAACCGTTAGGCACTGTAAAAACTTGGATTAGACGCGGATTACAATCATTAAAAAGCTGTCTACAAGGAGTGTCAGCATGAGATACGATAATAAACAATTAGCCGACATGTTATCTGCCGAATATATTCTAGGCACCTTAAAAGGTGCGGCACGCAGACGCTTTGAGCAATTAAGCAAACAACGCCCTGATTGGGCGCAAACACTGCACTGGTGGGAGTCACGTCTACATTTGCTAGCAGATACAGTTCCCGCTGCCAATCCATCCAATAAAGTGTGGAAAAATATCGAAGCGCAACTATTTAACCGAAAAGCGACTCAACAAGCTAGTTGGTGGAAAAGCTGGGCATTCGTATCGACTGCACTAGCGGCATCATTTGCAACTTTATTGGTGATACAAACACCACAAGCAGTGGTGGATACCAAGCCTGCTGCTGTGGCTTTACTGGCATCTGAAGAGAACGGCGCGGGTTGGTTTTTAGACGAAACCAAGCATTCGCCAACCGATATTGAAATTAAAGTGATTCCGCTCGCTAGTCTGCAAACGAAGTCAGATAATGCATTTGAGCTGTGGTTGCTGCCAGCGGATAAATCTAAACCAATCTCTTTAGGTTTGCTGCCACAACAAGGTAGTAACGTATTTAAAGTGCCAGTAGAGGTTATCCCGTTAATGGCAACAGGATTGCTAGCAGTGAGCTTAGAGCCAGTTGGTGGCTCGCCTACTGGTCAGCCAACTGGCGCGGTATTATACCAAGGCAGAATGACAAAAACTTAAATTTTCAGGCTTAAATGTTGGTTAAGTCTTTATAAACAAAGAAAGAATTAAGAATGGGTTTAGCCATTAAATTAGCAGAATCGGGCAATTTGCCAGATTCAATTGTGCGTCAAGGCATTCGGCAGTTAGTCAAACAACGTTTGGCAGAAATATCTGCCAGCAACTGTGAGATTGGTATGGCTAGTTTAACGAGCTTTGTTGCCGACATGAACGTTGCAGCAATTGCGCCAGTGCCAGAATTAGCCAATGCGCAACATTACGAAGTGCCCGCTGCATTTTTTCACTATTGCTTAGGTGTTAACCGCAAATATAGCAGCTGTTTTTGGATGCCAGACACACAGAATTTAGATGAAGCTGAAGTATTAGCCTTAACCCAAACCTGTAATCATGCTGACCTGAAAGATGGCCAAGCAATTTTAGAGCTAGGTTGCGGTTGGGGTTCGTTATCGCTTTGGATGGCAGCAAACTATCCGAAATCCAGCATTACAGGTGTATCTAACTCAAATTCGCAGCGCGAATATATTATGAATACCGCCAAATCACGCGGCTTAAGCAACCTTAATATTATTACCGCTGATATGAATAATTTTGAAGCGCCAGCAAAATATGACCGCGTGGTGTCCGTTGAAATGTTTGAACATATGCGAAACTATCAAGTTTTATATGGCAAAGTCGCCAGCTGGTTAAAACCAAAAGGTAAGTTTTTCAAGCATATTTTTGTGCATCGCAATACGCCCTACGCGTTTGATGTCAAAGCGGATGATGACTGGATGAGCCAATTCTTTTTCAGCGGCGGCATTATGCCAAGCGACGATTTGCCACTGCATTTTCAGGATGATTTAAAGCTAATTCAGCGCTGGCGCTGGGACGGCACACATTACGAAAAAACGGCCAATGCCTGGTTAGAAAATATGGATAAAAATGCTAAAGCGATAACGCCGATTTTAGCGGGCACTTATGGCGATAAAGATGTAGAAATGTGGCGTAACCGCTGGCGCATGTTTTACATGGCTTGTGCGGAATTATTTGGTTACAACAACGGTCAAGAATGGTGGGTTACCCACTACTTGTTTGAGAAAAGATAAGCCTAAATAAATATGCAAATCAGAGTAGTGACCAACTTTGTGCTTTATCAAATAGGTTGGTTTGCCTGTGTAATAGGCGCAGCCAAACAAATGCCTTGGCTGGGTGTTATTACAGTGGTTGCCATTATTATTTGGCATTTAACACAAGCCAAACAAGCTAAAAAAGAAGTGCAATTACTATTAATTACCCTGGTGATTGGCGGCGTATTTGATCAAATCATGCTAAATCATCAGCTGGTGACTTATCAAGCGCATGGCTGGAGTAATGCCTTTGTACCCGTTTGGATTTTAGCCTTGTGGGCAGAGTTTGTAACAGTGTTAAATGTGAGTTTACGCTGGATGAAAGAGCTAAAAACACCGGTTCGGTGGCTAGTTTCTGTTCTTTTTGGCGCGATTGGCGGCCCGCTGGCTTATATAGGCGCAGAAAAATTGGGTGCAGTTACCTTAAACAATCTGCCAATCAGCTATATTGCTCTTGGTATTGGCTGGGCAATATTAACGCCTTTATTACTGAAGTTATCTGAAAAATTTGATGGATTTAAATAGTTAACATGTTTAATTGGCCGATTTATTTTTACAGCTTAGTTGCCATTGGCCTATTTGCGTTAATGGGCTGGATGTTTAGCTTAGTGCGCGACAATGTAACGCATGTAGACAGCATGTGGAGCTTGTTTTTTATGCTGGCCAGCTTTACCAGCGCCCTATTTGTGTTTGAAAGCACGCCGCGTATTTTGTTGGTATTAAGTTTGGTGTCAATTTGGGCAATACGGCTATGCGCCTACCTTAGCTGGCGTAATTGGGGGCCGCATGAGGATCATCGTTATGTTGAAATCAGGCGCAACAATCAGCCACATTTTTGGCTAAAAAGTGTTTATATTATTTTTGGCTTACAAGGCATTTTGGCATGGATTATTTCGCTGTCTTTGTACGGTGCAATTGACTCAAACGCACCAATTAATGCTTTAGATTATTTGGGATTTGTTCTATTTGCATTTGGCTTTTATTGGGAAGCCGTTGCAGATTGGCAACTCAGCCAGTTTAAAGCAAACCCTGCAAACAAAGGCAAAGTGCTGGACACAGGTTTATGGCGTTATAGCCGTCATCCCAACTATTTTGGTGAATGTTGTGTGTGGTGGGGTTTTTATTTAATTGCCCTTGCAGGTGGCGCTTGGTGGGCGATTATATCCCCTATTTTAATGACACTTTTATTGCTAAAAGTAAGCGGTGTTAGCTTGCTAGAAAAAGATATTGCTGAACGTAGGCCACAATATGTTGCCTACATCAAAAGCACCAATAGTTTTATACCTGGCTCGCCTAAAAGTTAGATTTCATCCATTCAATTTTGAGGTTGCAAATGATTCAATATCAAACAGCATTACTAGTAACCGCAGCGCTAATCGTAAGCCCTGTCATGGCCGAAGAATGGGCGTTTGATGTATTTTTAGACAAAAGTAAAATTGGTAAACACACTTTCACGCTTGACCAAAATCGTCAGCTAACTAGCCGTGCAAAATTTAAC
>JAKFVB010000085.1 GCA_021732405.1 Methylotenera sp. | reverse complement strand
ATATCGCCACATGCTAAATCGTTTTTTTTGCCACGAGTGACACAGCTGATGCGTGTTTTGTCGGCAAGCTCAATGTCGTAACGTTTGCCATAAGAGGCAACAACTAGACCTTGCGGCATTAATGGTGAATTTTCAAGATTAAAATAGTGTTAAGTTTAGTGATCAAACTTGTAATAATTTTGATTTAAATAGGCAGCAACGTTTAATTCTTCGTCTTCAAACCATTTTAAACCAATCATCGTATTGCAATTGCGCACTTGGGCGAGCAAGCCTTTGGATGATTTCACTTTAGCAAATTCTCGCGTATAAATTTCAGAGCCATCACCGCCATAACTACTGGCATGACAGCTGATGCAATTTTGATTGACCAACGCTTTACCAGCATTGATGTCTGCTTTTGCAAACAATTCATTGGCCTGAAGATTAACGCTAATACATAAAAGTACCAAAAATATGGAATGTTTTAACATGTTAAGTCATCTTTCAAGCTGGTTAATCGCTAACAATTAACCAGTATACGCCGCTAATTTTGAAATACGAATGCTGGCAGGCGGGTGTGAGTCATAAAATGCAGAGTGCAAAGGGTCGGGCGTTAAGGTTGAGGCATTATCACGATATAGTTTTACTAAAGCTTCAACCAAGCGATTCGCATCTGCATGTTTGGCAGCATAATCATCCGCTTCAAATTCATTTTTGCGCGAATAGCTTGCCATTAGCGGACGTAACAAGAACAAGAACACTGGAGAAACTAATAAAAACAATATTAAAGCCATATGGTTGCTCATTTCTGTAACACCCAAACCATTATAAAACCAAGCTTGATTCATCAGCCAGCCCAGTAAAGCCAATCCAACAAAGCTCATGAAAAATAGCATGGCGATACGTTTAATCACATGATGATGTTTAAAATGGCCCAGTTCATGTGCAAGCACGGCTTCGATTTCTTCTGTATTTAAACGGCTTAATAAGGTATCAAAAAACACCACACGCTTGCTGCTGCCAAAGCCTGTAAAGTAGGCATTGCCATGACCAGAGCGGGTAGAACCATCCATCACGAACAAGCCTTGCGATTTAAAACCACATTTTGTTAATAATGCTTCAATGCGTACTTTAAGTGTTTCATCCGCCAACGGGGTGAATTTATTGAATAGCGGCGCAATAAAAGTAGGGTAGACCGCCAACATAACAATGTTAAATACACTCCACACCACCCATAAGTAAAACCACCAGTATTCACCTGCGCCCTGCATTAACCACAAGGCGGCAAACAAAATAGGGGCGCCCAATGCCAAGCCAACCAAGCTGTGTTTAAGCAAATCACTCATAAACATGGCTGGTGTCATTTTATTAAAGCCAAAACGCTCATCAATGGTAAATGTTTTGTAGTAATCAAAGGGGATATCAATCAAGCTGCTGACCAGCATAGCCGTGCAAATCACCAATGCACCGCGAATAATTTCGTTGCCAGGCAACAAGTTGAACCAAGTGTTATCAATAAATTGCAAGCCGCCGCCTATGGTCAATATTGCCAACAATAAGGCTTGAGCAGTTGCTTCTATCAAAGCTACCTTAGTTTTAGCGGCAGAATAATCAGCTGCTTTCTGGTGCGCCTCTAAGCTAATATTGCCTGCAAATGCCGCTGGCACTGCACCACGATGCGCTTGCACATGGTTAATATGACGCGAACCCAGCCAAATACGGATGGCTGTGGTGCTGATGAGTAAAAATACGAATATAAAAGTAAGTGTAGATGCCATATGGACTTAATCGCTAAAACCTGAAAAGTTAAATATAATGATATTGTGAAGCATTTGAGCGCTATACGTTCAACTTAAGTGCAAAAATAGTGCAACAATTTAAACATTTTAATCGTATTTAATGGAAATCATGATGACCGCTTTAAGCAGCAATACAGACAATTTAAAATCAAACGACAACTTAATTTGGTTAGACATGGAAATGAGCGGGTTATTGCCTGATAGCGACCGTATTTTAGAGCTTGCCGCCGTGGTAACCGATGCCGATTTAAATGTATTAGGTGAGTCTCCTGTATTAGTTATTCATCAGGCAGATAGCGTATTAGACGGCATGGATGCTTGGAATAAAGGTACACACGGCCGTAGTGGTTTGATTGAAAAAGTCAAATCATCCACTTTGGATGAGCAAGCGGCGACTGAGCAGATGATTGCGTTTTTAAAACAATATGTACCTGCAGGTAAATCGCCTATGTGCGGTAATTCAATTTGTCAGGACAGACGCTTTATGGCGCGCTATATGCCAGACTTAGAGAGCTTTTTTCATTACCGCAATTTGGATGTGAGCGTGTTTAAAGAGCTGGCGCGCCGCTGGAAACCAGCTATTTATTCTGGATTTAAAAAAGCCAGCAAGCATGAAGCCTTGGCAGATATTTACGAATCAATCGATGAGCTTAAATATTATCGTGAGCATTTTATCGTTAAGTAAAACGGCTTTAACTTAACCATAAAACACAGGCAAAAAAAGGGGGCATAACGGTTAAGTTATACCCCTAGGGAGGAGAAGTTAGCTTTGGAGAAGCTTAATTACATATAAGCATTAGCTGTGCCAACTTTTCTTCCTAGTCTGTTAATAAAGTTTTTTCATACAAATCGACATAATATTGCGCGCTGAATTCCCAGCTAACTTTACGGCACATGCCATTTTTTTGAATTTTCCGCCAGTCTGCTTTACGTTTCCAAGTTTCTAATGCGCGTTGAATAGTGACCAAAAGTGACGCAGAACTGACTGATTTCAGCACAAATCCAGTTGCGGCATTGTTCTTAAAAGTGGTGTCATTGGTATCGGTTACAGAGTCCACCAATCCGCCTGTAGGCGTCACAATTGGCGGTGTTCCATAGGCTAATCCATATAATTGATTTAGACCGCAAGGCTCAAAACGAGACGGCATAATAAACACATCCGACCCTGCCATGATGTTGTGCGAAAGGTGCTCGTGATAGCCAATATTCATACTGACTTGATTGGGAAAGCGTTCTGCTAAATCGGTAAAACTCGCTTCTAATACTTTATCGCCACTGCCTAAAATAACAAACTGGCAACCTTGATTAACGAGTTGCGGCATGATGGAGGGGAGTAAATCTAACCCTTTTTGATGAGTTAACCGACTGACAATGCCCAATAAAGGGGCATTTGCATCAATTTGAAGCCCGAGTTGCTGTTGCAACATTTTTTTGACGGTTGATTTGCCCGTAATGCGCTGATTGCTGTAATTTTTAGTTAAGTGCACATCTGTTTCAGGATTCCATTCCTGTATATCGATACCATTTAAAATGCCAGTTAAATCATCACTGCGCGTTTGTAAAAGACCTTGGAAGCCAAATCCAAAACTTTCTGATTGAATCTCTTCTGCATAGGTTGGGCTGACTGTGCTTAATTGATCGGCATAAAAAAGACCCGCTTTTAAGAATGATATTTGCTCATAATACTCAAAACCATTGATTTGAAAATGAGCAGCTGGTAGCTCAAGTCTAGTCAGCCAATTGGCATGAAAATTACCCTGAAACGCTAAATTGTGAATGCTGAAAATGGATTTTGTAGTGGAATTGTCGATTAGCTTCATATATGCGGGTGTTAATCCCGTTTGCCAATCATTACATTGAATCAAATCAGGCTGCCAATCAGTCAGTGGACTGTTTGTACTGCAAAGCAAGCTTGCCACACGCGATAGCACACCAAAGCGCAAGGCATTATCTAACCAGTCTTTGCCATTTTCATCAGAGTAGGGGCCACCTGCGCGTTCATACAATGCCGCATTTTTAATCGCAATCACATCTAGGTTAGTGTCTGGCATTTTGCCAATTAAAATAGAACAAGTTTCGCCCAGCACGTTAATATTGGCAATTGTTTCAATATTTTTAAGTTTGGCTAAAACGGCGCTGTAGCCTGGCATCACCAGCTTAATATCACCATTAAATGTGCTTAATTTACTAATTGCTTTGGGGAGTGCGCCACTGACATCGGCAAGACCGCCAGTTTTAATCAGAGGGTAGGCTTCAGAGGTAGCAAATAAAACGCGCAAAATATTCTCTTCAAATAAATGGATATATTGCCTATTATAGTGGTTAAGTAGATTATTTTTAACTGAAAGCGAAATATGGCGGTAGGAAAATTCGTGGCAGTACAGTGGCTGGCAGTTGGTGGTGGCGCCGCCTTGGGGGCTTGGGCGCGCTGGGGGCTGGGCATTCTTTTTAATGCAAGTATGTTGCCTATGGGCACATTAATCGCTAATTTAAGCGGCGGCTTGATGATGGGTATGGCGCTAGCTTACTTTGTAACAGCGCCTCACCAAAATGAGCTGCGCTTATTTGTAATGACTGGCTTTTTAGGCGGCTTAACTACTTTCTCGGCATTTTCGGCAGAGGCTTTTAATTTTTTATATAAACAACAATATGCATGGGCGATTGGCCATATTGCTAGCCATGTGATTGGCAGTTTATTGATGACAGCCATCGGCTTTATGTTCATTCAGTATTTAAAAAATTAATGGCTTTGCTCATTTAGTGCGCACATTTAGTCCTCACATTAATTTAATCAAAAAAAGCCCGGCGTTTAAACTGGGCTTTTTAGTTTAATGCAATTAATTGCGTATTACTTTTGTGTTTCCACCATTACTAAAGGTGCTTCATCTGATTGCGTTTCAGAAGCTTTCTTCCAGTTTGGTGCTTTGCGAGGCGTTTTTTGTTTTGCTGGCTCAGCTACTGGTGCAGCTACTTTTGAATCACCTTTAGTTTCCACTAACTGCAAGCCACCTTCACTTGAATTAGCAGTTAAATCTGCTGCTTTAGCAGGTTTGCGCGCTGGTTTTTTTGCTGCTTTTGGTTTGGCCGGCTTTTCAGCTTCTACCGGAGCCACTACCTCTGTAACCGCTGCTTTTTTCGTAGATACCACTTCAATGCTTGCATCAATAGTAATCGGTTTTGGCGTTTTAGCTTTAGCGGGTTTTTGCGGTTTTTCTGCTTTAGCTGGCGCTTCTTTTACAGGCGCTGCTTTTGTTTCGTTTACAGAAACGCTTGGCGCAACCGCTTCAACCTTAACCACAATCGGTGTTGTATCTGCAACCACATCATTTGGCACAAATGCAGGTGTTGTTGCATTTGGGTCACGTGGTTCACGGTTATCTTCACGGTTTGCATCACGATTTTTATTGCGATTACGACCACCGCGGCTACGGCGACCACTACGCTCTTGACGTGGTGGCTGATTCGCATCCACTGCAACCGAGTTTGATAAACCAGTTGCTACGGTTGCTGATTCAACTTTCTCAATCAACTCTGCCCGCACTTCGTTTTTAGTCTCAGCATTTCTGTTATCGACTCTATCTTGACGTTGCGGGCGCTCTTGACGTTCTGGTCTTGCTTGTTGCGGTTTCGCTTGCTGTTGCTGCGGTTTGTCGTTGCTAACATTATTACGATCACGATTATTCGCATTACGGTCGCGATTACGATTGCGATCACGGTCGCGATTATTGTTACGATTACGATCATTATTGCCGCGCGCACCATCTCTTGCTTCACGTGCTGTAGTGGCTGCTTCAGCGCTTACTTTTGCATCGTCTTTACCAGAGAACCACTTTTTAATACGACTTAAAAGTGATGTTTTAGCCGCTGGAGCAGCAACTTCTGCCGCTACTTTTTGCTCAACCAATGGTGCCGATGTTGCTGTTTTAATGCCTTTAACCAACGCTTCAGGCGCTTTTGGTTTTGCTTCTTCTGCCATATTGCGCACATAAGCGGTCTCTGCTGGCAATTCAACCATTTTATAGCTGGCTTGCGAGGTTTCTTCCGTTACATCATCTTGCTTGATGCGGGTAATGCTGTAGTTAGGCGTTTCCATGTGCACATTAGGAATCAGCACCACTTCAACACCCATGCGTTGTTCGATTTTATGAATATCCGCACGTTTTTCGTTTAACAAGAAAGTGGCGGCTTCAACAGGCAATTGCACTTGAATAATGGCGCTATTGTCTTTCATCGCTTCTTCTTGTGTGATGCGCAAAATGTGTAAAGCGGTTGATTCGATACCACGGATGTGGCCTGTGCCGCTACAGCGTGGACAGGCAGCATGATTGGTTTCGCCTAGGCTTGGGCGTAAACGTTGACGTGAAAGCTCTAATAAACCAAAGCGTGAGATTTTGCCTGTTTGCACGCGTGCACGGTCTGCATGTAAAGCGTCGCGTAGCGTATTTTCCACTTCGCGTTGGTTGCGCTGGCTTTCCATATCAATAAAGTCGATCACTACCAAGCCACCAAGGTCGCGTAAACGCAATTGACGTGCGACTTCTTCAGCGGCCTCTAGGTTGGTATTAAACGCAGTTTGTTCAATATCTGCGCCTTTAATACTGCGGCCAGAGTTAACATCAACAGAAACTAAAGCTTCGGTATGGTCAATTACAATCGCGCCACCAGAAGGCAGGCGTACTTCACGCGAGAAGGCTGATTCAATCTGGTGTTCGATTTGAAAGCGTGAGAATAGCGGGATTTCGTCTTGGTACAATTTAACGCGCGCCACATTGCCTGGCATTACGTGGTTCATAAATTGTACGGCTTGCTCATGCACATCTGGCGTATCGATTAAGATTTCACCAATATCTGCACTAAAGTAATCGCGAATCGCGCGAATGACTAAACTGCCTTCTTGGTAGATTAAAAACGCGCCAGGCTGGATATGTGATGCTTCTTCAACGGCAGTCCACAACTGGGTTAAATAATTCAAATCCCATTGCAATTCTTCTGCATTACGGCCAATACCAGCCGTGCGCGCAATAATGCTCATGTTTTTTGGCACTTCTAATTGCGCCATCACATCGCGTAATTCGTTGCGGTCTTCACCCTCAATACGGCGTGAAACACCGCCGCCACGTGGATTGTTTGGCATTAAAACCAAATAACGTCCAGCTAGTGAGATATAAGTGGTTAAAGCCGCGCCTTTATTACCGCGCTCATCTTTATCGACTTGAACAATTAATTCCAAGCCTTCTTTAATCACGTCTTGAATGCGCGCTTTGCCACTATCTGCTTTTTCAGAATAGTAGCTACGTGAGATTTCTTTAAATGGTAAAAAGCCGTGGCGCTCCATGCCGTAATCGACAAAAGCGGCTTCTAAGGATGGTTCTACACGGGTAATTACACCTTTGTAAATATTACTTTTACGTTGTTCTTTACCTGCGTGTTCAATGTCTAAATCGACAAGCTTTTGCCCGTCTACGATTGCAACGCGTAACTCTTCCGATTGCGTTGCATTAAATAACATGCGTTTCATTGATTGCTCCCGCGCTCAGAGCAATGCAGACATTGAATAGTTAAGCGTTAAACTTAACCATTAAATATACTTAAAAATATATTTAAATAAATTACTTTGAATAAAGCGACTGAGGAATATTAGTAGAATATCTAGGCGCATGTGACTTAAGTTGCGCTTATATTAAGCATACACGTATTTAAGCATGCGCGAGCATTGGCGCAGCGTCTAGGCTGCTTAAAATCAATCGGACGCTGGTTGCGTTTTAGTTAATTGTAACCATTTCTAATAGTAGAAATCGCTTGGTTACGTTTTTTTAATTGATTGAAAAATGTCTCATCATCTTAAAATGCATGATCTTAAAAAGATGCCGAATAATATTATCTATATAGTTCGGCATAAATTCGTTAAAATTCGGTCTTCAGTAACTTTAGTCGCGTTTATGTTTATTTGTCTGCGGCGGCTAGAGCGCAATTGTTTTATCGCTACTTAAATATGGCGAGCGGTATTAGCCAAATATTTTTGTCATCAATTGATTCGTTTTGCGAGTCAATTAATTATTAAGTGTTTGTCGACATGCTTAAAGCAATTGCTTTTAAGTTAATAAGTCAACAACATCAATAGTATAGGCGTAATCAGCCGTTTAAGCAAAAGTTAACATGCAAATAGAGCAAATAAACCAGCCAGAAAACCCCATCGGTGCGCACGCTGCGGCGAATGTGACGATTGATGAAGCCAGCGAAGGACAACGCATTGATAATTTTCTGGCAAAAGTGTTAAAAGGCGTACCAAAAAGTCATATTTACCGCATCTTACGCAGTGGCGAAGTGCGGGTGAATAAAGGCCGCATTGATGCATCTTATAAATTACTAATTGGCGATATTGTGCGCGTGCCGCCGATTCGCATTGCTGCTAATGACAAAGAATTATTGGAAAATCAGACTAATCAGCCCGCAAAATCGGTGCTGGAAAGCACGATTATTTTTGAAGACGATGCGCTGCTAATTATCGATAAACCAGCCGGATTTGCGGTGCATGGCGGTAGCGGAGTCAGTCGCGGCGTGATAGAGCAGTTGCGGATGGAACGCCCAAAAGCGAAATTTTTAGAATTAGTGCATCGCTTGGATAGAGAAACTTCTGGCGTATTGATGCTGGCAAAAAAACGCGCTGCCTTGGTGGCCTTGCATGAAATGATTCGCAACAATCAAACGGATAAGCGTTATTTAATGCTGGTTGCTGGCGAATGGACTGAAAAAAAGAAACGCGTTGCAATGGATTTGCAAAAATATGTACTACCGAATGGCGAGCGACGCGTGAATGTCGTGACCGATAAAAGCAAAGATAAATACGATCAAGCACAGCATTCAGAAACGATTTTTTACTTGAAACAAGCGTTTGCTGGCTTCACATTATTAGAAGCGCAGTTGATTACTGGCCGCACGCATCAATTGCGCGTGCAACTGGCGCATTTGGGTTTTCCGATTGTGGGCGATGATAAATATGGCGATTTTGCCAATAACAAAGCCTTGCAGAAAAAAGGTTTGAAGCGCATGTTTTTACATTCCGCTGAAACAAATTTGCGCCATCCTATCTCAGACGATAAGCTCAAATTGATTGCGCCTTTGCCGCAAGAGTTACAAAAATTTATGAATAGTTTAAAAAAAGTTAGAAAGTTAACCCAATAAAATGGTTGAAAATACTACAAATAAAAATAAGCAATTTGATTTAATTGTATGGGATTGGGACGGCACGCTGGCCAATTCGACGGGCATGATTGTGAATGCAATCGTCAAAGCTGCCGAGCAAGTTGGTTTGCCCACTTTGGATCCGCAAGCGGCCAGTAATATTATCGGCTTGGGGCTAAAAGAATCGATTTATGCGCTTTATGGCGATATTCCAAGCGAAAAAGCGCAAGCATTGGCGGCGCAATATACCACTAATTATTATGCTGGCGAGAGCGAAATTCCGTTGTTTGATGGCGCGAAAGAAACGATTATTGAGCTAAATCGCCGCGGCTATAAATTAGCGGTAGCCACTGGCAAAGGTCGGCGCGGCTTAAATTTGGCGCTGCAACATTGCGGTTTAGGCAATTATTTTCATGCCACGCGCACGGTGGACGAATGTTTTTCAAAACCGCATCCACAAATGTTGGATGAATTAATGGATTTGCTGGTTACAACGCCTGAGCGCACGTTGATGATTGGCGACACCAGTTATGATTTGCAGATGGCGCAAAACGCGGGCGTTGCGTCAGTTGCTGTGACGTTTGGCGCACAAACACAAGATAAATTAGTCAGTTATAATCCTTTAAAAATATTCGACCAATTTAATGGGTTAAGTAATTGGTTACTTAACCCTTAAAATCAGCCAAAAAACATGCAAAAACAGACGATTATTTTGAATAGCGACGATTTAGCCGAAAAATCACGCGGTTTGCGCTTTGATTTGCCGCAATTGGGTGAGCTGGCAACTGGCTTTGTGGTGCGCTATCACGGCAAAGCACACGCTTATGTGAATAAATGCGCGCACGTGCCGATTGAGCTGGATTGGAACCAAGGTGAGTTTTTCACGGTCAGCAAAGATTATTTGATTTGCGCCACGCATGGTGCGCATTACGCGCCTGATACGGGATATTGCGTGATGGGCCCGTGCAAAGGAAAACGCTTGCAAGCGATACCCGTTACAGAACAGAATAATGAAATTACCATTCATTTAGATCAAATCAAGAAATATTTATAATTTATTAAATGCAAACATTCAAACCAAGCAGTTTTTTAGTTAAATTTGTGGGTTAAGTATCTATCATTCAGAAAGCGTAAACATGTCAGAAGACCATAATTGGCAACAACAAACCATTGAAAAACTCGCGTTGTCTGGGCTACAGGAACAAAAAGCAGCAAGACGTTGGAATATCTTTTTTAAAGTACTGATGTTCGCCTATTTGTTTATTGTATTGTTTTTGGCGCTAGGCTGGCTTGGCGGTACTAAAGCAGGCACTGGCGAGCATACGGCGCTAATTGAGATTGCTGGCGTGATAGAAGCAGGTGGCGATGTGAATGCTGACTCTGTGATTAGCAGTTTAAATGATGCCTATGAGAGTAAAGGCACTAAAGGCATTATTCTGCGCATCAACAGCCCAGGCGGTAGCCCAGTACAATCAGGCATTATTTTTGATGAAATTAGACGCCAAAAGAAACTGCACCCAAGCATTCCAGTATATGCAGTGGTAGAAGATATTTGTGCCTCTGGTGGTTACTATATTGCTGCAGCAGCCGACAAAATTTACGTAGATAAAGCCAGTATTGTTGGCTCAATTGGCGTATTAATGGATGGTTATGGCTTTACTGAGGTGATGAAAAAAGTGGGCGTTGAACGCCGCTTGCTGACGGCTGGCGAAAACAAAGCGATGTTAGATCCCTTTTCACCGCTCAATCCAAAGCATCAACAACTTGCACAAACCATGCTAAACCAAATACACGAACAGTTTAAAACGGTGGTGCGTCAAGGACGCGGCAGCCGTTTGGTTGAAGACAATGAAACCTTTAGCGGTTTATTTTGGAGTGGTGAGCAAAGCATTAAAATAGGCCTTGCAGATGCGCTGGGTAGTGCAGATTATGTGGCGAGAGAAGTCATTAAACAAGAAGAAATCGTTGATTATTCCTATCAAGATAGCGTAGTCGATCGATTTGCTAAACGTTTGGGCGCGAGTATGGCAAAATCAATCGGTATCAGTAAGTTAGGGTTAGAACTACGCTAACCATTGATTCGATGGCTCATTTAATAAACTTGCATAAGCGATTGCTATGCAAGTTTATTTTTTTCAATTATAGTCGTACGGTTTTGTCACAAATGCAGAGCTTAATTGAATCATATTAAAACTATAAATTCACTAAAAGTGGTTATACAATTTAAAGCCTTTATCAAACAAATAAAAACCGCTCTTATTCAGCTTAGTTTGATACTTTTAGCATGCATTTTTTCAATGAGTGCATTGGCTAACCCTGGTTCTAATAACTTAAGCTCAAACAGCACTAATTTAAATCAAACTCAATTTTCGAGAAATTTGCATGGTGTTTGGCATTCGATCTCTGAATACTCATCGCAAACCTTTACACCGAATTTTCTAATAGATCCACTGCAAGCAAGTAATTTTCAATCTTCCCAAAAAATTAACCATACTGGCGGTCATTATGCTTATGTGGCACAAGTCAATATTACGCGAGCAGGTGCGTATGTTGTCGATTTTAAGAATACAAGCACCATTGCGCAATTTAAACACACGCTTTATAACCAACAAAATCAACTAGTTGCCAGTCTAAATGGCGGCATTGAGAATACTACGCCCAACCCATTTTTTTTACGGCATGGTAGAGAGTTAACACTTGAAACAGGACAATATCGACTAATAACAGAGATTATTTCGCCTAATTTTTTAGCGATTCCAGAACCTTATATTGACGAGAGAGCAAATTATCAGCAAGAAGTCAAACTGAGTAATACGCTAACACTGATTGCTTTAGGTGTTTTCTTTGGTTTGGGGATTTACTACGCTGTGCTTGCTGCTTATCGCAACCGTCTTGCAGAGGGCATGTATGCAAGCTTTATTGCAGGTAATTTCTTGTTTAATAGTGCCACCTTATTAGTACTCGCTGATGTGCTGAAAGTGCATTCTCTATATTGGGCAACCATGCCCATTTTATTTTCTAATATTGCCTATGTTGTTTTTGTGATGGCATTATTAGAGATTAAACGCGAAACTAAAAAAGCTTTGTATCATGTAGGCATCGCTATTTTTGGGTTGATGTGCATATTTGTTGGATTAGCGCTTGTGTATCCCAATTGGGCACTGGAGCTATCACGTTACGGCGTAGGTATGTTTTTAACGTATGGTTTAGTCAGCGCTATCATTGAAGTGAGGCGCAAAAATCCGACTGCAAAACGCTATTTAGTTGCGATTAGCTTATTTTTTACGTTGGGATTAATCACAATCAGCTTAAGCCAAATTGAAAATCAATATACGTTTTATATTGAGCATATGGGTTTGGTGAGCGTTGCGATTGAGGTGATTTTATTGGCACTGGTGCTTTCTTATCAGTTTTCAGAATTGCATCGTGACAAAGAACAGGCATTAGTTGAGTTAGAGGTTAGTAATAAAACCGCTCATTCTGATTCGTTAACTGGCTTACCAAATCGACATGCACTATCAAAAGAAATTGCTAATCTGCCGCTATACGGTAGCCTTACTTTTATTGATTTAGATGGACTTAAGTTTTATAACGATACGCATGGACATGAACGTGGAGATGACTTGCTGTGCAGTTTTGCCGACTGTTATCAACACAGCTTAGGGCAAACTTTAAAGTTGTATCGTCTGGGTGGCGATGAGTTTGCAGTGATTAGCGAAAGTGGTGATTTGCCTAAGGTAGAAACTAGCTTAGATGAGGCTTTAAACGCAATGCGCGCGGTTGGTTTTGAATTTGCAGGAGCTAGTGCAGGGTCTGCATATGGATATGAAGCTGAAAATATTGCCACATTAATGCGAATGGCTGATAACCGTATGTATGAAAATAAACGATTAAGAAAAGCCAAAACAGAAATAATACAAAAAGAGTTTAAGTTCGGTCACTAGCACTTAACCGTTAAAATGACTTAAAAAGTAGTCAGTAATAACACTTTTTTTAGTGCCCAATTTAGAAAATTGGCAAAGAGTCGGATTTTTTAAAACTGAGTAAACTACCAGCGTCTACTTAACATGAAATGAAAAAATACTCCTTCATTGCGCACTTCTGCGTCGTTGCCAAAAAGCGGGCTGTCATACGTGACTTTTTTGGGCAATAAAAACTCTAAACCACTTGTTAGTTTCCAAGTTTCGTCTAACTGCCGTGCAAAACCTACGGTTATATGGTCTTCTAATATTGCGGCAAGCAATGGGCTGGAATTTCTCTCTGGTACGGGATTTTTGCCGTGGTTGTAACCTGCATAAAGCGTTGTTTTATCATCGTAAGTGTAAGCAGCACCTAATGCGTAGACTATTTGATTATGCCAGTCTTGCGGGCTCACGCTGACTATGTTTTGTGGGGCAAGGGCGTTATTTGGATCGCTAGCTGTAGTCGTCACATCATCGATTGCATCTGCCCAGTTAATCCAGTTTACTTTAGCTGATAACAGTAAATCTGGATTAGGCTTAAATGCTGCGCCTACGGCGATTTCACGCGGTAAGGCAAAGCCTTTTATGCTGAGTTCATCGTATTTAACAATACCCAATCCTGCGCCATTAAAATTAAATTTTGCAGTACCGCCTGTTAGCGGTAACTTGGTTTTTTCAGTGTAACTCGCACCTAGTGTCCATTGGTCGTTTAATTTGTACTGCGCACCAAGCTTTAAGCCAAAGCGAATCGTATCTGCACCTTTGTTTTTAAAGCCAGCAAAGGCTGGTGGTAGTGATGTATTATAAAAAAACTCTTGCTCGATACTGGCGTATACCATACTCAAAGATGCGCCGAGTGATAAGCGTTTAGTCACTTGGCAACCAAAACCAGGCGTGATTTTGGCAATACCAAATAGTGAGCTCATTTCTTCGTTACTGCCAAATGGCGTATTAATATGTTTAAACACCGCACCTGCGCCACCTTGCGTAAAAAAGCCAACACCGACGCTACAAGGTAAGCTTTCTAGAGATTGCGCATAGCCGCCACCAGCTAGTAGCGTATAGCGATTATCGGCATGTTGGTCATTGCGAGCGTCTGCGTGTGAAAGGTCTGTAGTGCGTAACAACGAGCCAAAGCCATCAAAGGCTTTGCCTTTAATTTGTGCTAAACCTGCTGGGTTGGTATTCAATGCGCTGGTATCGCGCGCAACTGCCGTGTCAGCACCGCCCATCAATGTGGATTCTGCACCAAAACCAATTAAGTTAATACCGTTAGTGGCTGTTGCGGGTAAGGCAATTAAAGCCAAACTTGCGGCTAATAAAAAAGTGGAAGTAGGGCTTGGTTTTAGCGAGGCCTGCATGTTTTTTGGCCTTGTTGTTATCAATCTTAAAGGGCTACTTAAATGCTAAATATGGCAAAAATTTAATAATTTTAAGTTTTTAATAAATTTAAGTCATTGATTTGGTATAGTTAATTAAGCCATTGGTTGAACTGTCGTAATTTTTTACGATTTCTTCGCTGGTTAATTGCGGCAGAATTTGTTGCGCAATCTGCTTGCCATATTCAACACCCCATTGGTCGTAACTATTGATATCCCACAAAATGCCTTGCACAAATATTTTATGCTCATAAAGCGCGATTAATTTGCCTAATGTATTTGGCGTTAATTTGTCGAATAAAATGGAAGTGGTAGGGCGATTGCCTTCAAATACCTTGTGTGGCAATAAACTTTCTAATGTTTCACCTGTTAAACCTTGTTTTTCAAGCTCAGCACGCGCTTCATCTTTGGTTTTACCTAGCATTAAAGATTGCGTTTGAGCTAAAAAGTTTGCCAATAAGATTTTGTGATGCGCATAGCCATGTTTGCCGATTGCATAATGACTGTGTACAGGCATTAAAAAATCGGCAGGCACAATTTGTGTACCTTGATGGATGAGTTGATAAAACGCATGTTGGCCGTTGGTGCCCGCTTCGCCCCAAATCACAGGGCCAGTTTTATATTGCACGCGTGTACCATCGCGGCAGATAAATTTGCCGTTGCTTTCCATATCTGCTTGTTGCATATACGCTGGAAAGCGAGCTAAACCTTGGTCGTAAGGCAGAATGGCATTGGTATCGACATGGAAGAAGTTGTTATACCAAACGCCAATTAACGCCAAAATAACGGGCATATTTTGCTCTAATGGTGCGGTTTTGAAATGATTATCCATTTCATGCGCGCCTTCTAGTAAGGCCTCAAAGTTATCCATGCCAACGTACAAGGCAATGCTTAAGCCAATGGCAGACCATAATGAGTAACGGCCACCTACCCAATCCCAAAACGCAAACATATTGGCAGTATCGATACCGAAATCAGCCACTGCTTTTGCATTGGTAGATAACGCCACGAAATGTTTGGCTACATGGCTATTATCTTTTGCTGATTCTAAAAACCATGTGCGTGCAGAAGTCGCATTCGTCATGGTTTCTTGGGTAGTAAACGTTTTAGAAGCAACAATAAAAAGCGTGGTTTCCGGGTTGCATTTTTCCAGCGCGCGCATCAGGTGTGCGCCATCAATATTTGACACAAAATGAATGTTAAGTGCTGGGTTTGCGTAAGGTTTTAATGCATCGCAAACCATGACAGGGCCTAAATCAGAGCCGCCAATGCCAATATTCACAATATCGGTGATGCGTTTGCTGGTATAGCCTTTCCAACTGCCGTTGCGCACTTTTTCTGAAAACTCACGCATTTGCGCTAATACTGCATTAATGTCTGGCATCACGTCTTTGCCATCCACCATCACAGGCGTATTGCTGCGGTTACGCAGGGCGGTGTGAAGCACAGCGCGATTTTCGGTGATGTTGATTTTTTCGCCGCTAAACATGGCGTCACGCCATTGTTCAATATTGGCTTCACGCGCTAATTGAAACAGCAAAGGTAATGTTTCATCGGTGATGCGGTGTTTTGAGTAATCAAATAATATATCGGCAAATTTTAAGCTGTAATGTTCAAAGCGTTTTGCGTCTGCTGCAAACAAATCGCGCATATGTAATGGCGCGACTGTTTTTTGGTGCGCGCATAATTTTTGCCAAGTAGGGAATTGAGTAAGAGTTGTCATTTATTATTTAAAACAGTAAGTTATTCTATATATTTAATGCTATTTATTAAATAAATCGGTCATTTTTTAGTGTTAAGTTTTATGTGTGATAATTAATCCAGCCAATGGCGGCAAAGTAATTAACAGTGATTGCTGATGATGCATCCAAGCAATATTTTCTGTCTGCAAACCAGCGCCATTGCCTTGATTTCCACCGCCGTAATATCCCGCATCGCTATTAAATATTTCGGCATATTGGCCAGCTTTTGGCACGCCAATACGGTAATTTTGGCGTAACACAGGTGTAAAATTCAGCACTATTATAGCAAAAGAATTATCTAGGCCGCGTCTCACAAAGCTAATAATTGATTGATCAGAATCGTGGCAATCAATCCAATCAAAGCCTTGCACCTCAAAATCGAGATTATGCAGACACGCTAAGTGCAAATAATGCATATTCAAATCACGCGCTGCGCGCTGTATACCAATATGCGCTTCGTACT
>JAKFVB010000087.1 GCA_021732405.1 Methylotenera sp. | reverse complement strand
GCACAGCAAGTTTTGAGCGCTTTCAATACAGCTTGATATAAGTGAATTAGTGTTGTTATACTATTGATAAGTTACTTTGTACTGAATATACAATCACTATAACTTACAAAGTTTTAATTATATTTTGTTAATGTCTTGAAAATACGTTTAAAAACGCTATTTAAGTAACAGAAATAATCATAATATTTAAGCTATCTTACATTATTCAGTCAACCGTCAAATTTCTACACTGAGGTCACCATGAGCGAACACATTACCCATTTAAGCGATGCTGCTTTTGAGCAGGAAGTACTGCAATCTTCACTTCCTGTTTTAGTGGATTATTGGGCAGAGTGGTGCGGACCTTGCAAAATGATTGCACCGATTTTGGATGATATTAGTAAAGAATATGCTGGCCGCTTAAAAGTAGCCAAGTTAAATATTGATGATAATCAGCAAACACCGCCAAAATATGGCATTCGCGGCATCCCAACTTTAATGCTATTTAAAAATGGCAATGTGGAAGCAACTAAAGTGGGTGCACTATCAAAATCTCAATTAACTGCTTTTATTGATAGTAATATCTAAGTTATTCACTGCTCTATTATTTATAGTTTTGCAAAACCGTCTAGTTTCTAGCAGCCAATTAGAAACTAGACATTTTTAATCACTTACATCACCTAAAATCCCTTAGTTAGTCCCTTCTAGAGAGTTCTCTCATGCATTTATCTGACCTTAAACACCTACCTGTTACCGAATTAGTTGAAATGGCATTAACCAACGAAATTGAAAACGCTAGCCGCATGCGCAAGCAAGATTTGATTTTCGCCATTCTGAAAAACAAAGCAAAAAAAGGTGACAGTATTTTTGGTGATGGTACTTTAGAAGTCTTACAAGACGGATTTGGATTCTTACGCTCACCTGACACCTCTTATTTAGCAGGGCCTGACGATATTTATGTGTCGCCTTCGCAAATTAGACGCTTTAATTTACATACAGGCGACAGTATCCAAGGCGAGATTCGCACCCCTAAAGACGGTGAGCGTTATTTTGCACTAGTCAAAGTAGACCAAGTAAACGGTGAAGCGCCAGAAAATACTAAACATAAGATTTTATTTGAAAACTTAACACCGCTTTTCCCAACCATTCCCCTTACATTAGAACGTGAAATCCGTGGTGAAGAAAATATCACTAGCCGCGTAATTGATATGATTGCGCCAATTGGTCGCGGTCAACGTGGCCTGTTAGTTGCCAGCCCCAAAAGTGGTAAAACGGTGATGATGCAAAATATTGCGCATGCCATTACCGCTAATCATCCTGATGTGATTCTGATTGTATTGCTGATTGATGAGCGCCCAGAAGAAGTGACGGAAATGACGCGCTCAGTAAAAGGCGAAGTGGTTGCTTCCACCTTTGACGAACCGGCAACGCGCCACGTGCAAGTGGCTGAGATGGTATTAGAAAAAGCTAAACGCCTGGTTGAACATAAAAAAGATGTGGTGATTTTGCTGGATTCGATTACTCGCCTAGCACGCGCCTACAACACCGTAATTCCTTCATCGGGCAAAGTATTAACAGGCGGTGTGGATGCTAATGCGCTACAACGCCCTAAACGCTTCTTTGGTGCGGCACGTAATATTGAAGAAGGCGGCTCACTCACCATTATCGCCACAGCGCTTGTCGATACTGGCTCGCGCATGGATGACGTGATTTATGAAGAGTTCAAAGGTACGGGCAATATGGAAATCCATCTTGACCGTAAAATGGCTGAAAAACGCCTCTACCCTGCGATTAACGTCAATAAATCGGGCACACGTAAAGAAGAGTTGCTCATCGAAAAAGACGTTCTGCAGAAAATTTGGGTATTACGCAAATTACTTTATCCAATGGACGATCTGGAAGCGATGGAATTCTTGCTAGACAAAATCAAGGCGACCAAAAACAATGCCGACTTTTTTGACAGTATGCGTAGAGGTTAAAACGAACACATATTCAAACATTCATCTTGCCAAAGGTCAATTTTTGGCAGATAATACGCGGTTTACTGCAACTGCTTAAATTTAGAGAGAAAAGCATGAAAGCTGATACACATCCAAACTACCCAGAAATCAACGTTACTTGTAGCTGTGGTAGCAAATTTAAAACACGCTCTACGCATGGTCGTGACATGAGTATTGAGGTGTGTTCACAATGCCACCCGTTTTACACAGGCAAACAAAAAATATTAGACACGGCTGGCCGTGTTGAGAAATTCAAACAAAAATACGGCATGTAATTTGTTGCGCGTGTTTTGCAAAAAAGGCAGCTTAGCTGCCTTTTTTATTTTGGCGGCAATGCGATTAGGTTGCTTAAAAATAGCTAGCGCAAAAACAAGCAGTGTTAAAATAACATCATCAATTTACATTATTTAATATTATTGACATCAATTCATGCGCTTCGATTTAGATCACGATTGGCAAGGCAATATGTCCACCCCGCGCGCGCGCGTGGGTGAACGCGCCAAAACACATCTGTTACTAATATTGTGTGCAGTGTGGTTATTAATGGGCTTGATTGGTCACGCGCCTTGGAAACCGTTTGAATCGCATAGCATCAGCGTTATCAAAACCGTGTTGGACAATGGCGAATTTTTAACGCCCACGGCCGCAAGCTCTAATAAGATAACAAATCCACCGCTGTTTTACTTAAGCGCCGCATTTGTAGCCAAAATTTTCCAGCCTATTTTGCCTTTACATGATGGCGCGCGCATCGCCACTGGCTTGTGGATGCTGATTACATTTTTGATGGTAGGCATGACTGGCCGGGAATTATGGGGCAAGGGCACTGGGCGGCAAACCACGTTTGTATTGATGGGCACGCTTGGTTTAATCGTCAGTGCGCACACCTTAACGCCAGCCATAGCCAGCTTGGCAGGGTTAGCCACTGGATTTTATGCGCTAGCATTAAGTAAAAGGCGACCATATCGTGCCAGCATTTTGCTGGGAACAGGGCTTGGCGTTAGCTTTTTATCTACAGGCTTGCTGCCGTTAGGTATCCTAACCGCCACCTGCATTGCTTTACCTTGTCTATTTGCTTTCTGGCGTAGCAAAAGCTTCTTATACGTCATGGGGCTGTCGCTTTTAGTTGCCAGTCCATTTCTGCTAATTTGGCCTATTTTATGTTTTATATTGCAGCCAGCTATTTTTAGTGCATGGTGGCTACAATCGATTGCCCAATTTAATCAGGCTTACCATTTATATTTTTTAAAAACCTTATTGTGGTATGCATGGCCAGCATTGCCATTAGCCGTTTGGGGATGTTGGCGCTATCGCACTCAACTTTTTAACAAACCCAAATTCCAACTAATCATTACGTTTAGCGTTATAGCCTTGGCATTTATTGGCTTTGGCGCTGAACGCAAAGAAATTTTTGCCTTGCCTTTATTGATACCACTGACTGCGATGGCAGGTGGCAGTGTTGAAACCTTAAAACGCGGTACGGCTGGCGCATTGAATTGGTTTGGGCTTATTTTATTTGGCTTAATGTCTAGTCTTATCTGGCTGGGCTGGATTGCCATGATGACGGGCAATCCGATTAAAGTAAAAGAGCGCCTTACTTTTTTATCAGGAATGACGCAGCTTCACTTTAACTTTATTGCCGTAATTCTGGCGGTAGCCGTCAGCCTAATTTGGCTGTTTGCCATATTCCGTTCGCAACACTCAAATCGTTCTAGCACCACCAACTGGGCCATTGGCATGACTTGTGTCTGGACATTATTGATGACTTTGTGGCTGCCGATGATTGATTCTGCACGTAGCTATGGCTCTGTATTTACGCAACTCAAAACTGTGCTGCCCACACAATATGCCTGCATCACTAGTAATCACTTGGGCGAAGCGCAACGTGATTTACTGCATTATTATGCTAACGTAAAAACACAAGCTTTTGAAACCGAGCAAAATCTGAATTGTGATTTATATTTAATACAAGATGAAAAAGGTAGAGAAAAAATTGAGCCAGGGCCTGACTGGATAATGATTTGGGGTGGGAAACGCTTAAATGAACGGCGTGAAAGCTTTAGGTTGTTTCAGCGAGTTACTGAGTAACAACTAAAGAGATAGAGCTTACTAGGCTAAACTACAGCTATTGTATTTCTAGATGGATGCTAGCGATAGCAGCAGCCACTTTGGGATGCAGCCCTTCACCGCTGGTATTATTAACATGTTGCGCCAATTGTTGTCGCATTTTTAATGCCCAAAACTTGTTTAAATGCCCTGCAATATCCTGTTTAACTTGGTTTTCATCGGGATATGACTCATAAAAGTCGCCAATCTGATTGGCCATTTTGATTAACTGTTCTGTATGCATGCGTATAAACTTCTAAAAATTAAATCCGTAAAATCAGGCTCTATTAAAAAAACTAAAAGTGTATCCGATCTTGATGTGTATAAATCACAAATTGTTGGTCTCGCAAAAATCCAATTAAGGTTACACCATAAATTTCTGCGATGCGAATCGCCAGCCCTGTAGGCGCCGAAATGGCCGCTAGCACCCGTATACCTGCTGTTGCGACTTTTTGTACCATTTCTACACTAGCACGGCTTGAAGTCAACACAAAACCATCATTTTTATTTACTAGCTTTGGCTCTTTATTTTTTTGCCTAGCTATGGCACCAATCAATTTATCCATCGCATTATGCCGTCCTACATCTTCTCGCACCAGCACAATCTCTCCTACCGCATCAACCCAGGCACAAGCGTGCGTTGCACCTGTGGCTTGCTGTAAAGCTTGCTTGTTTTTAATTGCATGAAAAGCAGCTTGAACCTGCACGGCTAAAAGCGGCTTAGAGAGCTTATAGACGTTCGTTTTGGCCTGTGAGGGCAATCGCAATGCCTGCTCTAAGCTTTCTGAGCCACAAATACCGCAGCCTGTACGACCAACTAAATTACGACGGCGTTCTTTTAACTGCACAAAATATTCTGTTGCAATTTCTAATCGCAACTCTATACCCTGCGATTGTTTAACAACCTCAATATCGTACAAATCACTTTTATCGCGCAAAATACCTTCAGACAGCGAAAACCCTAATGCAAAATCTTCTAAGTCCAACGGCGTAGCCAACATGACAGCATGGGATACGCCGTTATACACCAGTGCAATCGGCACTTCTTCTGCCACTTTATCTTTTACCGTACTTAGCTCACCATGCCGCCATCGCGTCACATTTACTTCTGTCCATGCAGCGTCAGTTGAAATCAATGTCTCAGACAAAATAAAATACTTCAGCTTAAAAGCATCAGGCTGGTTGTTTAGTTTGAGCAGATTTTTTGCCTGTAAAAGCAATCTGGGCTTCACTAAAGGTTTTGTAGTCTTTTTGCCAATCGGATAATTGATTCACGCGTGTCACTTGTACCGCCGTGACTTTAAATTCTGGGCAGTTGGTTGCCCAATCGCTATTATCCGTTGTAATCACGTTAGCGCCTGATTCTGGATGATGGAAGGTGGTGTAAATAACACCTGCTTGCACGCGCTCTGTCAAAGTTGCACGTAATACTGTTTCACCAGCACGACTGGCAATACCTACCCAGTCACCTTCCTTAATGCCGCGCTCTTCGGCATCATGCGGATGAATTTCTACAATATCTTCTGCATGCCATGCATTATTAAGAGTGCGGCGTGTTTGGGCGCCTACGTTGTATTGGCTCAAAATTCGGCCTGTTGTCAATATTAACGGGAATTTAGCGTTAACTTTTTCAGTGGTCGGCACATATTGCGTGATAAAAAACTTGCCCTTGCCACGCACAAAGGCATCAATATGCATGGTGGGTGTACCCTCTGGATTTTCATCATCACAAGGCCATTGAATACTGCCAAGTTCATCCAATTTTTCAAAACTCACGCCTTTAAAAGTGGGCGTCAGAGCAGCGATTTCATCCATAATTTCACTGGCATGCTTGTATTGCATGTCATAACCTAAAGCCGCTGACAATTTTGCTGTAATTTCCCAATCTTCTAAGCCACGCTCACCATGACCATTTTTAGGTGTCATCACACGGCGCACAGGTGAAATGCGGCGCTCTGCATTGGTAAATGTGCCACTTTTTTCTAAGAATGATGCACCTGGGAAGAATACATGCGCATACATGGCGGTTTCATTTAAGAATAAATCTTGTACAATCACGCATTCCATACTTTCTAAAGCGTGCGTCACATGTTGCGTATTAGGATCAGATTGTGCGATATCTTCGCCTACGCAATATAGGGCTTTAAATTTACCCTCACCCGCTAAATCCAGCATATTCGGGATACGCAAACCGGGATCGTTACTAAGCGGTCTGCCCCATGCACTTTCAAACAATGCGCGCGTAGCATCATCAGACACATGACGATAACCTGGAAACTCATGCGGCATGCTACCCATATCGCATGAGCCTTGCACATTATTCTGACCACGTAATGGGTTAATACCCACACCCTCACGGCCCACATTACCTGTTGCCATTGCCAAGTTGGCAATACCCATCACCATGGTTGAGCCTTGGCTATGCTCAGTGACGCCTAAACCATAGTAAATCGCGCCATTACCGCCTGTGGCAAAAAGCCGCGCAGCTTCACGCATGGTTTGCGCCTTAACACCTAAAACAGACTCTAATGTTTCTGGTGAATTTTCAGGTTTTGCGACAAAATCACGCCACAGTACAAATGAATCCCACTCACAACGCTCGCGCACAAAATCTTCTTTAACCAAGCCTTCGGTCACCACCACATGCGCCAGCGCAGAAATTAAGGCTACGTTAGTGCTAGGACGTAAATTCAGGTGATAATCGGCACGAATATGTGGTGAATTATCTACTAAGTCAATTTCACGCGGGTCGGCAATAATCAGTTTTGAGCCCTCACGTAAACGGCGTTTCATCTGAGATGCAAATACAGGATGGCCATCTGTCGGATTGGCGCCGATAATCATGATGACATCACTTTTCATCACAGAATCAAAGGTTTGTGTACCAGCCGATTCGCCAATAGTTTGTTTAAGGCCATAACCTGTTGGGCTGTGGCAAACTCGAGCACAAGTGTCTACGTTGTTGGTGCCAAATACGGCGCGCACCAGTTTTTGTGTGACATACACTTCTTCATTGGTACAACGGCTGGAGGTGATACCACCCATGCTTTCTTTACCATATTTGGCAGAAATACGTTTAATCTCGCTGGCGGCATAGTTAATTGCCTCATCCCAGCTCACGACTTGCCATTCATCTTTGATACTTTTACGTATCATCGGTGTGGTGATACGGTCTTGATGGGTGGCGTAACCCCAGGCAAAACGGCCTTTTACACAAGAGTGACCATGATTGGCGCCACCATTCTTGTGCGGCGTCATGCGGATTACCTCTTCGCCTTTCATTTCGGCATTAAAGCTGCAGCCCACGCCACAGTAGGCACAAGTAGTCGTAATGGAATGTTCTGGTGTGCCCGCCTCAATCACAGTTTTTTCCATCAATGTCGCCGTTGGGCAGGCAGAAACACAAGCACCGCAAGAAACACATTCAGAATCTTTAAAGTTTTCAATACCAGACGCCACTTTTGATTCAAAACCGCGGCCAGTAATGGTTAACGCAAAAGTACCTTGTGTTTCTTCACAAGCGCGTACGCAGCGGCTGCACACAATACATTTACTTGGGTCAAAGGTGAAATAAGGGTTTGATTCATCCTTTTCAGCCTTAAGGTGGTTTTCACCTTCATAGCCGTAGCGCACTTCACGCAAGCCTACCGCACCTGCCATATCCTGTAATTCACAATCACCGTTCGCCGCACAGGTTAAGCAATCAAGCGGATGGTCTGAAATATACAACTCCATGGTGCCGCGGCGAATATCGGCTAATTTGGATGTTTGCGTATGCACTTTTAAGCCTGGTGCTACTGGTGTGGTACAACTGGCTGGATAGCCTCGACGGCCTTCAATTTCTACCACACACAGACGGCAAGAACCGAATGGCTCTAATGAGTCTGTCGCGCATAATTTAGGCACATTCACACCTGCCAAAATGGAAGCGCGCATAATGCTGGTGCCGTCTGGCACAGTAATTTCGCGGCCATCGATTTCCAGCGTCACCATCACATCAGAATCACTGGCTGGAGTACCGTAATCCAGCTGGTCATCATAGCCAGTACGGCTATGGTTATTGCCCGCATTGAAGCTATTATGCGGGTTTGCGTCACTCGGGCTATATTTAATGTCGTCCATGCTTTGCTCCAGTCGCCTCAATCTTTAGGCAGCAACTATATCAATAATTTTTTTAAGTGCGGATTTAGGTTTAGGCACAAAATCTTCCGCAAAATGATTCATCGCGCTTAATACTGGGTAAGGCGTCATGCCGCCCAAAGCGCACAATGAGCCGTTCAACATGGTATCGGATAGATCCCGCACCAGCTTGGTATTTTTTTCCACATCAGTACCGTTGATGATTTTATCAATCACCTCCACGCCGCGCGTAGAGCCGATACGGCATGGTGTACATTTGCCGCAGCTTTCAATGGCGCAAAACTCAAACGCATAACGCGCCATTTTCGCCATATCTACGGTGTCGTCAAAGGCTACGATACCGCCATGTCCAAGCACTGCCCAAATCTTACTGAATTCTTCATAATCCAGCGGCGTATCAAACTGGCTTTCTGGCAAAAAAGCACCCAAGGGGCCGCCCACTTGCACAGCGCGAATAGGCTTGCCAGTAAAAGAACCACCGCCAAAGTCATATAATAATTCACGCAGTGTCGCGCCAAACGCAAGCTCTACTAAGCCACCATGTTTGATATTACCCGCCAGTTGAATTGGCAAGGTGCCACGCGAACGCCCCATGCCGTAATCGGCATAAAACTGCGCGCCTTTATCTAAAATAATCGGAATAGTCGCCAGTGAAATCACATTATTGACCACGGTTGGCTTGCCGAATAAACCCTCAATCGCTGGCAATGGTGGCTTAAAGCGCACTAGGCCGCGTTTGCCTTCTAGGCTTTCCAGTAATGAAGTTTCTTCGCCACAGACATAAGCACCCGCAGCACGACGCACTTCTAGCTTGAATGTATGGCTTGAGCCACAAATATTATCGCCTAAATAGCCTGCCGCTTCGGCTTTGGCAATCGCTTCGTTCAAAATATGCAGTGCGTGTGGATACTCAGAGCGCAAATAAATATAGCCTTGATTTGCACCCACCGCGATGCCCGCAATCGTCATGCCTTCAATCAGCACAAAGGGGTCATCTTCCATCACCATGCGGTCTGAATAGGTGCCAGAATCGCCTTCATCAGCGTTGCAGACTATATATTTTTGTACGCCTTTTTCACCCGCTCCCAATACCGTATTCCATTTGATACCTGTTGGGAAAGCTGCGCCACCGCGACCACGCAAGCCAGAATCGGTTACCGTTTTAACAATTTCTGCCGGGCTTAATTTAAGCGCATTGGCTAAGCCTTTATAACCATCGTGCGCCAAGTAATCATTTAAAGAAACAGGGTCTGTGATGCCAATACGCGCAAAGGTTAAACGCTGTTGTTTTTTTAGCCATTCAAGCTCTTCGGTTAAGCCTAAATAAAGTGGATGCGATTTGGCCGTGCTTGAATCGGGGTTTAAAAAATACGCATCAAATAAACCAGCCACATCTTTAGGCTGCACAGGTGCAAACGCCACGCGGCCATTGGTTGTAGTCACCTCTACAAATGGCTCTAACCAGAATAATCCACGCGAACCGTTACGGATGAGCTCAATTTCGATACCACGTTTTTGCGCTTCCTGTTGGATGGCTTTAGCGGTACGGTCTGCGCCCAATGACAACGCACTGGAATCGCGAGGAACAAATACTTTGATCATGACGCGCGTGCCTCACTAATCAACTCTGCCATTTTCTGATTATCCATGCGGCCATACACTTCATCATCCATCATCACGGCGGGCGAGCAGGCACAATTGCCCAAGCAGTAAATCGGCTCTAAGGTAATAGCGCCATCGCTGGTGGTTTGATGATAATCAATATTTAATTTGGCTTTAATGCTGGCTTCTAGCTTTTCAGCGCCCATGGCTTGGCAAGATTCTGCGCGGCAAACATGCAATATATGTTTTCCTACAGGATGCGTTCTAAAGTGATGATAAAACGTGACCACGCCATGCACTTCGGCAACGGATAAAGCCAGCGCTTTAGAAATAGGCAAATAACTGTCTTCTGGAATATAACCAATCGTATCTTGAATAGCATGCAAAAGTGGCAATAGCGCACCCGGCATATTTTTATGCTGCGCGATAAGTGATTGAATTATTGTTAATGTTTCTACTGGTAATGCGTTTGCCACAGATATCCTTATTTGAAGCCAGATTAGTGTAATAATATACCTATTCGCTGCCTTATTAAAGGCTAAAAATGGCTCACTTACACAGTATCAGACGTGTTTTAGCGCTGTAAATTCCGCTTAATTTGCATTTTTGTGAGTCTGTAAAATTTAGCTCAATCATTATTGTTAAGTTTATCGCACAAAAGCGACTAATCTCTTGTCTTTCATTGTGTGCATACAGGATAAGTCTTAAAATAAGCCTATGTTAAATCAACCCACATTAGTCGATCAATTTGGCCGTACAGTCGATTATATTCGGCTATCCATCACGGACCGCTGCGACTTTAGATGTGTGTATTGCATGTCTGAAGAGATGACGTTCTTGCCGCGCGACGAAGTGCTAAGCCTAGAAGAATGTGCAAGACTGGTAAAAGTTTTTGTGAATTTAGGCGTGAGCAAAGTGCGTATCACAGGCGGTGAGCCTTTGGTGCGCAAGAATGCCCTATGGCTATTTGATGAAGTCGGCAAATTAGATGGCCTAAAAGAGTTAGTGCTTACTACTAATGGCAGCCAGCTAGAAAAACAAGCAATCGCGCTGAAAAAAGCCGGTGTAAAACGTATTAATATTTCGATTGATAGTTTGAATGCCGAACGCTTTAAAAAAATCACCCGTACTGGCGATTTAAATAAAGTATTAGCTGGCTTGCAGGCCAGCAAGGATGTTGGTTTTGAGGGTATTAAAATCAACACGGTTTTAATGCGTGGCAGCAATGATGATGAAGCGGCTGATTTAGTGCAATTTGCGATTGATCAAAAAATCGACATCAGTTTTATTGAAGAAATGCCATTGGGCGAAGTTGACCATACACGCGAAAGCACTTTTGTCAGCAATGCAGATACGCTTAAACTATTGCAAAGCAAGTACTCACTACTGCCCAGCACTGAGAGCACGGGCGGGCCAGCGCGTTACTGGCGTGTGGCCAACAGCGACGGTACTTCTGATACTAAAATCGGCTTTATTTCACCGCATAGCCATAATTTTTGCGAGTCTTGCAACCGCGTGCGCATCACCTGCAAAGGTGAATTGTATTTATGCTTAGGGCAAGAAGACAAAATAGACCTGATGCCATTATTGCGCGAATATCCTAGTGATGATGCACCATTGATTGCAGCAATTTTGGGTAGCATGCGCATCAAACCCAAAGGCCATGATTTCGATTTACGCCGCGCGCAACCTGCCGTGATACGCTTTATGTCGCATACAGGCGGTTAGGTGTCATCAGTTGATCAAAAGTTACGCCGATTAAACATACTCATTTCAATCGTATGCCTAGTTATTGCTTTCTTTACAACTCTTAGCCTAGGTGTTTTGGCAGTAATTGGAGTAATGGTTGGTCTAGTTGGCATATTAAACGTTTCAGATCCTCTTTTTAGTTTAATCATGTTTATATGGTCATCATGCGGTGTCCTAGGTTTAATCGGCTTGTGGGTCCGTGGAATACAATTATTCAAAAAAAAGCCTACTCAAAAAATTGCCATTTATAATTGGTTTATTTTGGTTGGATCAATTTCAGCTTTTTTATTTGGAACAGCTACGTTGTGGCTCAGCTATTTACCACAATCATTTTTCTATCAATTTATAGATGTATTGATTATATTTATTGCAATAATATCAACACTCGTTGTAATTCTAGATCACCAGTATTTAAATAAATTATACGAATGATTTTGAAAACTCCTGATATTTCAAGCATTATTCTTTCAGGCGGCCGAGCTACGCGCATGAGAGGTGTGGATAAAGGCTTGGTCATACTGCAACAAAAGCTTTTAATTCAGCATGTCATTGAACACTTAACACCTCAAATTGATGAAATTTTAATCAATGCTAATCGCGAAATAGCGCAATATCAAACGTTTGGCTTGCCTGTTTTTCAAGACGTACATGCTGACTTTATTGGCCCATTAGCTGGCTTTAGTTTAGGGTTACAGCATGCCAAACACGATTATCTATTAACCGTGCCCTGTGATTCGCCTTTGTTGCCGCATGATTTAGCGCAACGCCTACTTGAGGCATTAATCACGCAGAATGCCGATATTGCGGTTGCAAGTAGTGAGGGTAACACGCACCCAGTTTTTTGTTTATGCAAAAAAAACGTATTGCCATCGCTCACTGCGTACTTAGCAAATGGTGAGCGAAGAGTAAGCAGCTGGCAAAAGAGCCTTGCTTACACAGAAGTAGATTTTAGCGATTGCAGCGATGCTTTTATTAATCTGAATACGTTTGAAGATTTAGCTGCTTTAGAATTAAAATTGCGCCATGCATAAATCTTTACCAATTATTGGCATTTGCGCCGCAGGTAGCAACGCAGGCAAAACCACGTTGATTACTCAATTGATTCCAGAGCTGGCAAAGCTTGGTTTGCGCGTTTCGGTGATTAAACATGCGCATCATCAATTTGATATTGATCACAAAGGCAAAGATAGCTACCAGATTCGCGAAGCAGGGGCGGTGCAAACCTTAATCGCCTCAAACAAGCGCTGGGCGTTGATGACAGAGTTAGCGCAAGAGCCCGATTTAGCCGATTTGCTTGCCAAGCTGGATAATCGCTATGCAGATTTGGTCTTGGTAGAAGGTTTTAAACAAGCCGATATACCCAAAATTGAAGTGCATAGGCCCAGCCTAAATATGCCGCTACTAGCCCTGCAAGATGCCAATATTGTGGCAGTTGCCAGTGATGCCAAACTTAATTTAACGCGCATACCCATTTTAGATTTAAACAATATTGCGGCAATTGCGGCATTTTTAATTACCTATTTATCACTCCCTACTCAAAGTGCATGACAAAATCCACCTCTCTTTCGCAAATTGCCTTAAACCCTAATAGCATGGAAGATTACGACCCCAATGCCATGTCGGTGCAGGCGGCACGCTTATATATTCAGCAATTTTTAAACCCCATCACCGCGACTGAAACCTTGCCCGTCATGCAAAGTTTAGGGCGAGTATTGACAACTGATATCAGTTCACCAAGCAATGTGCCGAATCATGACAATTCCGCCATGGATGGTTATGCGTTTAAATTTTTAGATGCAAATAATGTGTTAAGTATTGTCGGCACAGCGTTTGCGGGTAAGCCTTTTATTGGTGAAGTTAACGCGCAAGAATGCGTCAAAATCATGACTGGTGGTGTGATTCCTGCAGGTGCAGATACGGTAGTGATGCAAGAGCGCGTGGATATTAATAAGAAAAGTATTCGCATCAATATCGCACCTAAATTAGGCGAAAATATCCGTCCAGCAGGTGACGATTTAAAAATCGGACAAATTGTATTAAACAAAGGCCATTTACTGCGCCCTGCTGATTTAGGCTTAATTGCCTCACTTGGATTAGCAGAGTTAACTGTCTATAAACCGTTAAAAGTGGCTTTTTTTAGCACTGGTGATGAGTTAATCAGTGTGGGAAAACCACTTAAAGAAGGACAAATTTACGATAGCAATCGCTACACGCTATTTGGCATGTTAAGTAGGCTGGGTGTAGTGATTAGCGACTTAGGTGTAGTGCCCGATAATCCTGATTTATTAGAAGCCACCTTATTAAATGCCGCTAGCGAAAATGATGTGGTGATGACCACTGGCGGCGTATCGGTGGGCGAAGCCGATTATATGAAAATGCTCTTGACTAAGCACGGCCAAGTGCTTTTTTGGAAAATCAATATGAAACCTGGCAGGCCATTAGCCTACGGCAAAGTACAAGGTAGAAATGGCCAATTTGCGCATTATTTTGGCTTACCTGGCAACCCAGTGGCTACCATGGTTTCGTTTTATCAATTTGTGCGCGAGGCGCTGATTACATTAATGGGCAGCGCCGCAAAACCCTTACCCATGTTTAAAGTAGAGTGCACAGAAGCTATTAAAAAAGCCACAGGTCGCACCGAGTTTCAACGTGCTTTGCTGTACGAAGACGCTGGTATTTGGAAAGTAAAACCGCTGCCCAATCAAAGCTCTGGCGTATTAAGCAGTATGAGCGCAGCGAATTGTTTTATTGTGTTAGACGATACTGTAGGAAATTGCGCAAGCAATACAATGGTCAGTGTGCAATTATTAGAAGGCATCATTTAGTGGGTTTTTAACAAGCTCTTTAACATAATATTAATTTATTGGCTTATTGTAACCAAAAACAGCCATTACCAATTCAATATAAGCTGTAGTATAATCAATGGTTTAGCCTATTATTGATGCAGATAAACCATTTTGGACATCGCCATTAACAAATCTAACATTTCAGATTCAACACTCATTTGGGCGGTTGTCTGTTCACTTCTATTGCATGCGTTGCTTGCTATAACGCTGCCAAATTTTAAATTCGATTTAGCCAAAGAAAAACCCGTTGAATTAGTCATTGAGTTAGAGCAACCCAAAGCGCCTGAGCCAGTTGCCGCCATACAACCTGTACAGCCGCTTGAGCCAGTTAAACCTGAAGTGATTCCACCCAAACCAATTAAGAAAATTCAACCCAAAGAATTACCAAAACCAGTGGCTGAAAAAGCAATTGAGCCAAGCCCTGTGTCAGAAGAGCCAGTTACTCCGCCTAGCGAAGCAGTTCCTAATGTGATTTCGGTAGCGCCTAAAACTGATACGGTAGCCATTGCATCAGTGCCCGCCCCTACACCTGAAGTGGTTAAGCCTGTAGAAGCTACGCCTATCGATAACAATGCGCTAGGTGAATATGGCAATTTATTAGGGCGCGCGATTGCAAAACATAAACAGTACCCAAGAATTGCTCAAACGCGCGGCTATCAAGGCGATGTTTTACTAGATCTTAAATTGGATGGCAATGGCAATGTCTTATCAGCAAAAATAAAAGAAAGTAGTGGTTACGAATCGCTAGATAAACAAGCACTTGAAATGGTGCGCAAAGCAGCGCCTTTCCCAGCGCCGCCACAAGCACTGCGCAATCGTACTTTTAATATCACAGTGCCAGTTTCATTTAAACTTGAGTAGTTCAAATTGAGCAGCAATTGACTGACCACAAAACTCCTAAAGCAAGACCGTTACGTGATTTGCTGTTGTTACATGAGCTTATTTTTATTGCGCTGATTTTATTAGCATTTGCCAGCGGTTTGTATGGCATTCACATATGGGACAAAGCCTCTAACGAATCGCAGCGCATTAATTTGCTAGTGCGCGAAATTCAGCAGGCGCGCGGCGATTTATATCGGCAAATGAAAGAATTGTTTGATGCATTCTTTTTAGATGATAACGAAGCGTTAACCGAATACAACGAGTACACGCAATCGATCTTAACGCACTTTGAAGAGCTAAAAGAGTTAGCGGTTGGCGCTGAAGAAAAACAAGCCATTAGCGAGCTGGAAGCAAACTACCGTGTTTTTGTTAATGAGGCGCCCAGCCTATTTTATCGCTATCAAGCCAAGCCCGATAAAGATACGCAAAAATCG
The DNA here is from genome assembly GCA_021732405.1 of Methylotenera sp. GTDB lineage: Bacteria > Pseudomonadota > Gammaproteobacteria > Burkholderiales > Methylophilaceae > Methylotenera_A. The sequence goes on along the minus strand of JAKFVB010000087.1, from coordinate 1,805 downwards.
CTTTATAAAGATATAGAAACAGGCATTTTTAGCCATTATGAAAGTGTTTCTAAGCGTGCAGAAGATTTACTCACGCTCAAACAAAATGAGCTAAAAACGCGCTTAAAAGAAGCCAAAGAATCTGCTATCACCGTTTTAATTATCCCCATTTTACTGGCTGGCATGCTGCTGTTTTTATCACGTATTTTTTTAAAACGTGCCATTGTTATACCAATTAATGCGGTGATGAAAGCCACTGCAGAAATCAGCGCAGGTAATTTAGAGCATAAAGTGCCAGAAACTGGTGCCGCCGAGTTGGTCACACTTTCTAAAGAAATCAACAAAATGGCAGACGATTTGCAAACCAGCCGCGATGCACTGGTGCGCACAGAAAAACAGGCAGCGATGGGATTATTAGTGCCCATGCTGGCGCATAATATTCGCAACCCTCTTGCCAGCATTCGCGCGACTGCGCAGGTGATTGATGTACCTACACACGATAACGACACGCGAGATTCGGTAAATGGCATTATTAATACGGTTGATCGATTAGAGCGTTGGACAGGCTCTTTGCTGGCGTATTTACTGCCGATTAAGCCGCAATTGAAACTGGTTAAATTTGAGCATATTTTAGAAGGCGCGCTACTGCCACTCGTGCAAAAAATTCGCGATAAAAATATCAAAATTACAAAAAATATTCATTCAGCTGTAAGTGATATTCGCACAGATGAGCATTTATTAGAGCAGGTTTTTTACAACTTGATGCTAAATGCAATTGATGCCTCGCCTAGGCATAGCACTTTGACTATTAACGCTTATTTTGAATTTGGCGCCTTAGTTACATCAATTGAGGATGAAGGTGTAGGTATGCCATTTACGCCAGATCCACACACATCCAGCCCTGGCCCCTCTACTAAACGTTTCGGAACTGGATTGGGCATTCCCTTTGCATTTAAAGTATGTGAAGTGTTAGGCGGCAGTATCGCATTCACTTCGGCCAACCCAAAAGGCACTTGTATCACCCTTACTTTGCCACAATAAACTCCAGCTTTTGTTCCGCCAGTTTCCCTTACTTTTCCAGTATTGAACTAAACTTTCTGCGCTTGTCACAATAATGCCTTAAATTTTAGCTTGCCTTAATGGCAAATTTTTACAACAATAGGAACGTACTCACATGACAACCAATATGCTAAACAATTCTGTACCTGACTTTGAATTACCTGCCACCAGCGGCCATACTTTTAAGCTTTCTGAATATCTAGGAAAAACGCTGGTTATTTATTTTTACCCTAAAGATTCCACTCCAGGTTGTACCACGCAAGGCATGCAATTTCGCGATCATTACAGCGAGTTTCAAGCGGCCAATACAGAAATTGTAGGCGTATCGCGTGACAGCCTGAAATCACATGAGAATTTCAAAGCCAAATTTAGCTTTCCTTTTGAATTATTGGCCGATACTGAAGAGCTAGCCTGCGGCATTTTTAATGTAATGAAAATGAAAAATATGTACGGAAAACAAGTACGCGGAGTTGAGCGCAGTACCTTTGTGATCGATAAAAATGGCGTACTGTCAAAAGAATGGCGTGGCGTTAAGGTAGACGGCCACGTGCAACAAGTATTGGATTTTATAAAATCACTGTAATTTAAAATTCAGCGTAATTTAAGCGTTAACTTTGATTACCTTTTTATCTTTTTTTAATTTTAGGCGTACTTAATTCAAGTATTGTGGATTTAAAAACTATGGCAAAAAAACAATCTTCACAGGCTGCATCAACCACAACTAAATTATTTGTACTGGATACAAATGTATTAATGCACGACCCTTC
>JAKFVB010000065.1 GCA_021732405.1 Methylotenera sp. | reverse complement strand
CTTATGGCTTTGCGGCTGCTTCTCAGGTGTATTTTGATAAATCATTATCCAAGTTAACTTTAGCCGAATCAGCATTGCTTGCTGGTTTGCCCAAAGCACCCTCTGGATACAATCCATTTATTCATCCCAAACGCGCTGCAAGCAGGCAGCATGAAGTGTTACGTGATATGCGTCGTTACGGATTTATTGACGAAGACCAATTTAATGTTGCGATGCAGCAAAAATTAACATTTAAAACATCGAAACAAGCGCGTGATTTGTCTGCAGATTATGTGGCAGAAATTGTGCGGCAAAGTTTGTATGAGCGCTATCAAGATGAAATTTATAGCAGTGGTTTAAAGGTGTACACCACCATTAAAAAGTCTAACCAAGAAGCTGCTAACAGCGCGGTGATGCAAGGTATTCTGGAGTACCAGAGCAGGCAGGGGTATCAAAAACCAGAAAAGACAATTGATTTAAACAAGCTGCAAGCAGCTGATTTGGCAGACGGTTTGCAAATGGCATTAGAAGATATTGAAGAATATAACGGATTTGTGCCAGCCGTTGTTTTAGAAGTTTCTGCCAAGTTGGTTAAAGTGTTTAGTAAGAAAAATGAAGTGTTAGAAATCAGCGGCGCTGGTTTGAGTGTGCTGCAAAAAAACTTGGCTGATAAAGTGGTTAAGAATCATAAAATTAGGGCAGGTTCAGTGGTGCGGATTATTAAAAGCCAAGGTATTTGGCATATTGTTCAATTACCACAAGTAGAAGCAGCATTGGTTGCGCTTGACCCAGCAGATGGTGCAATTACTGCATTAGTAGGTGGTTTTGATTTTAATAAAAATAAATTTAATCATGTGACACAAGCATGGCGGCAGCCAGGCTCTAGTTTTAAACCTTTTGTCTATTCTGCCGCTCTAGAAAAAGGCTTAACACCTGCTAGCATTATTGAAGATGCGCCTTTTGCAATGACAGCAGAAGAAGTAGGCGGAAATAAAGCATGGGAGCCTAAGAATTATGATGGGCAATTTAGCGGACCAATGCGCTTACGCACTGCGCTGACTAAATCAAAAAACATGGTTTCTATACGCGTGATTGAACAGATTGGCACACGTTACGCGCAAGACTACATCACTAAATTTGGTTTTTCACGCAAAGACCATCCCGCGTATCTCACGATGGCACTAGGTGCAGGTGCTACAACGCCTTGGGGAATGGCGAATGGCTATGCAGTTTTCGCCAATGGTGGCTTCCGAGTTAAGCCGCATTTAATTAGCAAAATTACGGATAGTAATGGCAATATCATTGAGCAGATACGCTATCCAGTTGCTGGGCAAGATGCGCCAAGAGTCATTGATGGCCGCAACGCTTTTCTGATGACTTCTATGATGCATGACGTTGTGCAACGCGGTACTGCCACCAAAGCAAGGCAACTAGGGCGTCAGGATTTAGCTGGTAAAACAGGCACTACTAATAATCAAGTGGATGCATGGTTTGCTGGCTACAACCCAAGGCAAGTAGCAGTAGCATGGATTGGTTACGACCAGCCACGCTCGCTTGGGCGTGACGAAACTGGCGGTAAAGCTGCATTACCTATTTGGATTAGCTATATGGCAACCGCATTAAAAGGCATGCCAGATAATCCAGCCAAAGTACCTGATGGTGTTATGACAGTAAAAATTAACCCAGAAACAGGTGTGCTAGTCGATGAAGATGAAGATGGCATTAATGAATATTTTTATCATGAAAATCCGCCGCCCACTGCAGAGATTGCACTACCACCAATGGAAGAACCAGACGTATCCAGCTTCCCAGAAAACATGATTAATCCATTGCAGTGGCAGCCAGAATCTAATAATTCTGCGCCTAACAATCAAGATAAGCAAAACGAGCCAGCAACAAAATTAATGCGTGATTCAACGCAAGATGCAAAAGCAGCCAACAAAGCCAAGCCAGTTGTTAAACCCGCCAGCACAGTTGGCGGGTCAGATGCTGCCGCTCAAATGTTGAGTCCGTCTGGTTACTAATCAGCAAGTTATGGCACGCGAAAATCAAGATCATATTCGGCAAATGATTGCCCAGCAAGCTGCGCGTATGATGGCAGAAGATGGCATCAGTGACTTTGCCTATGCCAAGAAAAAAGCGGGTAAGCAATTGGGTATTAGCGAAAACAGCGTGTTGCCCACCAATGCCGAGATTGAAGAAGAAATCAGGCTCTATCATGAAATCTATAACGCCGATGAGCAGCCCTTAGAGTTAGATAAGCTGCGCAAAGCAGCACTTATCACCATGCAATTATTTGAGCGCTTTAACCCGCATCTAACGGGTAGCGTGCTGGATGGCACGGCAGGAAAATTTGCACAAACCAACATTCATCTGTTTGCCGATAGCGCCAAAGAAGTGGAAATGTTTCTGCTGAATATGCAAATTCCATTTGAAAGCAGCGAAAAGTCGTATCGCTTATCAGATAAGCCTAGCAAAGATAAGAAAGATAAAGTGCGTAAAACCGTGCCAGTTTTTACCTTGGAAACGGAACTAGGTGTACAAAAACTCAGTGTGTTTAATGTGGATGATTTACGTATTGCCACCAAAAAAACCAGTGATGGTGCTAATGCACAACGCATGGATATTGCAGAGTTGCGAGCATTAATTTAAGTTACAACTTTTTTAATGTTTTTTAAGTGTTAAGTAAGCTGCGTCAACCTGCGCTAAATCGACTTAACCCTCAAATTTGCCTAACTTTTTAACCATTTCGCTACATCCATCGCAAAATAAGTCAAAATTGCATCTGCGCCCGCACGTTTAAACGCTAATAAACTTTCTAATACACATGCGCGTTCATCCAGCCAGCCATTTTGCGCAGCGGCCTTTAGCATCGCGTATTCGCCACTGACTTGATAGGCAAAAGTGGGCACGCCAAATTCATCTTTCACGCGGCGCACAATGTCTAAATACGGCATGCCTGGTTTCACCATCACCATGTCGGCACCTTCAGAAATATCCAAAGCAACTTCAGTCATCGCCTCATCAGAATTTGCAGGGTCCATTTGGTAGGTGTATTTATTGCCAGCACCCAAATTGCCAGCCGAACCAACTGCATCGCGAAATGGGCCGTAAAAAGCAGACGCGTATTTGGCGGAATACGCCAAAATTTTGGTATGAACATGGCGTGTGCTTTCTAAAGCCTCACGGATTTGCCCAATACGGCCATCCATCATATCGCTGGGTGCGACGATATCGGCACCCGCTTCTGCGTGCGATATGGCCTGCTTAACCAGCACCTCAATCGTTTCATCGTTCAACACATAGCCAGCGTTATCAATCAAACCATCTTGGCCGTGTGTGGTGTAGGGGTCTAACGCGACATCCGTCATAATGCCTAGTTGCGGATAAGCCGCTTTTAAGGCTTTAACCGCGCGCTGCACCAAGCCGTTTTGATTAAAGGCTTCTGCGGCATCTAGGCTTTTGAATTTGGCATCGACTACTGGAAAAAGCGCTAATAATGGAATACCAAGCGCAACGCATTCACCTGCGGTTTGTAATAAAACATCGATACTTTGACGCTTAACACCCGGCATAGAAGCGACTTCTTCAACGCGATTTTCACCATCTAATACAAAAACTGGGTAGATTAAATCGTTGCTGGTGAGCACATTTTCACGCATTAAACGACGTGAAAATTCATCTTTACGCATACGACGCGGGCGGGAATAGGGATAGCTCATGTTACATCCTTTAATCTAGACTTAACCAATTTTTTTAGGCAAAAACTTTCGCCAATTCGTCACCTGGCTCAGCTTGTCGCATAAACGCCTCACCCACCAAAAATGTATGCACATGGCTATCGCGCATCAATTTGACATCTTCAGCGGTAAAAATGCCCGATTCAGTCACAATAATACGGTCGTCTGGCAACCTATCAAGCAAGCCCAATGTGGTTTGCAAGGTGACATCAAAAGTGCGCAAATTGCGATTATTGATCCCAACCAACGGTGTTTCAAGTTGCAAAGCCAATTCTAATTCGTCGCCATTGTGCACTTCTACTAATACCGCCATCCCCAATTCATGCGCCACTTTTTCTAATTCACGCATCTGAGTCAGCTCAAGTGCCGCCACAATCAGCAAGATACAATCGGCACCCATCACGCGCGCTTCGTATACTTGATACGTATCAATCATGAAGTCTTTGCGTAGCACAGGCAAATCACATGCGGCGCGCGCTTGTTTTAAATAATCGCTATTGCCTTGAAAGTATTCAATGTCAGTGAGTACTGACAAACAAGCTGCGCCACCATTTTCATAGCTTTTAGCAATTTCTGCTGGATTAAAGTCAGCACGAATCACGCCTTTGGATGGGCTGGCTTTTTTGATTTCAGCAATCACAGCCGCATTGCCAGCCGCAATTTTGCTGCGAATAGCACCTATAAAATCACGCGGTTTTGCTTGCGCATGCGCAAGTTGCTGTATCGCATCTACGCTGATAATCGCCTTTGCAGCAGCTACTTCCACTATTTTTGTGGCTAAAATTTTATTTAAAATATCGCTCATACTGAATTTATCGGGCCTTAAAAATTGTACTTAACACTTATTTTGATGCAAATTTTTGTGATTTAAATTATTGGTAAGTGTTGCCATTATGCTTAATCCAGCCGCCAAAATGGCTGCCATCAGGGTCGCGATGCGTCCAATGCACGATGCCGCCTTTGGGGTTGTATTCGTATTCACCGCGAAAGCTGATGGAATCGCCGACCTCAATATCGTTAATACGCGGTGCTAAATCAATATTATGCGCAAACAATAACGTTTGTCCGCTGCTGATTCTCACTAAAAATTTTTGGTGGCGTGAGCCGTTATTATCATCTGCCAAAATTTTAATCACTTTGCCACTATCTTCCACCTGTACATCGCTTAGTTTGGCTAAAAACAGCGTATTGGCACTGCGCAAATTAGGCGCATCAGCATCATTTAATGTATCGGTTTTTAATACATTTGAACCCAACGATTTTAACTGCAAATGCTGCGTTTGCGATTTAACGGCAGTCGCCGATTGCTTGCTACTGTTTGAATCAGCAGATTGCTCATTTTGTGAGCAAGCGCTAACTAACAATACAAGTGCCAGTGATAAATTTTTATGGCAGCGGCCTAGCATTTAAGCCGCTTTAAGCGCAGCAAGTTTAGCCAGCGCCTGACCATTATCAATCACTGAAGCAGCTAGATTAATACCTGCTTGCAGGCTTTCTGCCACACCTGCAACATAAATTGCAGCACCTGCGTTCATTAAAACAATATCTCTGGCTGCACTAATTTTTGCATCTTTTTCACCGTTAAGTACCGCCAAAATCATGGCTTTTGATTGCTCTGCATTTTGTATTTGTATGCTAATTAAATCGTGACAATTTAATCCAAATTGCGCGGGGTTAATATTGTATTGGCTAATTTTGCCATTTTTAAGTTCTGCTATCACCGTATCGCCAGTGAATGAAATTTCATCCATTCCATCTTTACCGTGTACAACCAATACATGCTCTGAACCCAAGTTTTGTAGTACTTTTGCCAAAGTTAACGTTAAATCTTGCCTAAAAACGCCCATCACTTGCCGTTTGGCGTTGGCGGGGTTGGTCAGCGGGCCCAGCAAATTAAACAGGGTACGCACGCCTAATTCGCGCCTGACGGGCGCTGAGTGCTTCATGGCGCTGTGATGATTCGGCGCGAACATAAAGCCAATGCCAATCGTATTCACGCAATTGGCTACTTGCTCAGGTGTTAAGTTAACGTTGACGCCAAGCACTTCTAATACATCGGCACTGCCGCAGGTGGATGACACTGAACGGCCGCCATGTTTGGCGACTTTTGCGCCGGCTGCGGCTGCCACAAAAGCTGAAATAGTGGATACATTAAAGGTTTGAATGCCATCGCCACCTGTACCGCAGGTGTCGATTAAGTGGGTTTTATCATCAATATTGACTTTGGTGGATAGCGCGCGCATCACAGTTGCGGCAGCGGTAATCTCATCCACCGTTTCGCCTTTAATGCGTAAAGCGATTAAAAAACCTGCAATCTGCGCAGGCGTCAGCTCGCCTTGCATCACTTGCTGCATAATACTTAACATCTCAGAATGGCTTAAATCTTGGCCTGCCAAAATTTGTTCGAGCGCTAGTTTAAAAATCACTTAGTAGGCTTTCAAAAAGTTATCTAAAAGCGCATGGCCATGTTCTGTTAATACCGATTCCGGATGAAATTGCACGCCTTCTATTGGCAATGTTTTATGTTTAACACCCATAATTTCACCATCTTCTGTCCATGCCGTAATCTCTAAACAATCGGGTATGGTTGCACGCTCGATCACCAATGAGTGATAGCGCGTAGCGGTGTAGGGATTCGGCAAATCTTTAAATACACCTGAATTGGTATGATGGATTAAGGATGTTTTGCCGTGCATTAACGTTTGCGCTTTAACAATGCGCCCACCAAAAGCCTGACCAATACTTTGATGCCCCAAACAAACGCCTAACAAAGGAATTTTTCCAGCAAATTCATGAATCAGCGGCACGCTAATGCCCGCCTCGTTTGGCGTGCAAGGGCCAGGTGAAATCACAATATGGCGCGGATTCAAATTTTTAACGGTGGCTAAATCAATTTCATCGTTGCGATACACTTGCACGTCTTGACCCAGCTCGCCTAGATACTGCACTAGGTTGTAGGTAAAAGAATCATAATTATCAATCATCAGTAACATGGCGGCTCTTTCATCTTATTCAATATTAGGTTGGCTTTTGAGTAAAGGGTTTAAATGCTGTTATTGAGATTCGACCAATTTTTCAAAATGGAAAGTTGATACTGGCTTGCTAAAATAAAAACCTTGAAAATAATGACAACCAAATTTCTTCAATAATTCAAATTGTTCTAATTGTTCAACGCCCTCTGCCACTATATTGCATTGAATCGTCTGTCCAATGGCTAAAATCATTTGAATAATTGCAAGATCATTAGAGTCGGCCAGCATGTCATTCACAAATGAACGGTCAATTTTAATTTGTTGGATAGGTAATTTTTTGAGGTATACCAACGAAGATTGCCCCATGCCAAAATCATCCAGTGCAATTCTAACGCCTAGGCTCCTTAATACTTTCATTTTTTCGATAACATCATCAATATTATCAATTGCTGCAGTTTCAGTGAGTTCTAATTTTAAAAGATCTGGATTAATGCCAGTTTTTTTAATTAAGTCACGCAATTCATGCACAAAGTGAATATATAAAAACTGCCTTGCGCTGATATTAACGGAAAGTCTGATTTTACTTAATTTTGGCGATGCTTCCCAAGCTTTCAATTGTTGACAAGCTTGTTCAAGCACCCAATGGCCGATTTTAATAATTTGATTATTTTTTTCGGCAATTGGTATAAATTCAGCAGGACTAACTAAACCAAGCACAGGGTGCGACCATCTTAGCAGCGCCTCTGCGGCAACAATTTGCTGTTGCTGATTAACAATACTTTGAAAATGTAAATAAAGCTCATTATTTTTAAGTGCAGTATGTAATGAAGTTTCTAGTGCAAAGCTTCGTTCTACATGCTCTTGCGTGACTTCATCATAAAAACGGAAAGTATTGCGGCCTGCACTTTTAGCCTGATACATGGCCGTGTCGGCATGCCTTAAATGATCTTCAAAGCGGAGCTGGTCACCATTAAACAAAGTAAGGCCCAAGCTGGCCGTTGTGTTAAATTCGAACAATTTAAACTGATAACTTCGGTTTAATTCCATGAGTAATTTTTGTGCGACTTCAGTGGCTTGGCTGTAGGCAATATTTTGTAGGTCATCCAAGTTTTCAATGATGACCACAAATTCGTCGCCGCTGAGCCTAGCGACCGTATCACCTGCACGGATGGTTTGCAGAATTCTGTTGGCTACTTCAATTAACAGGCGGTCGCCTGCATCATGGCCTTTGGTGTCATTTAACGATTTAAAGTGGTCTAAATCGATAAATATGAGTGCACAGTATGTTTTGGAACGTTTACTCGCAACAGATGCACGCTGAAAGCGATCCATCAGCAAGCGGCGATTAGGCAGACCAGTTAGTGTGTCATAGTAGGCAAAATTTTCAATTTCTTGCTGTGCCTTTTTTTGCAGCGATATGTCGCGAATAAATCCAGTGATTAAAGGAATACCATCTTCATTTAAAGAGGTAATCGTTAATTCCACTGGAAATTCTGACCCATCGGAACGCATAGCAGTTAATTCTAAACGCCGATCAAATATATTTTTCTTGCCAGTTAACACAAATTCGCGGTGCTTTTTTTCGTGCGCATTGCGTAAGTTCGGTGGAATCATCACTTCTGACAGCGATTTGCCAATGACTTCTGCTTTTTTGTAACCAAAAATGCGCTCTGCAGCAGGGTTAAATTCGACCAAAGCACCCGTATCGTCAATGGTCACAATGCCATCTAGTGCGCCATTAATCACTGCGCGTAACTGTTTTTCATTATGACGTAAAGCGGTTTCTGCCAAACTGCGTTCAGATTGCAATACTGAAATTAATAACATAATGACAACCAAAGTCACCATAAACATCCATAGTGAAAAGATGCCGTCACTGGCATTAATGCTGTAAAAAGATCCATAACCATTGGATGCAATCAGCACGCCAATCACGGATAACACAATCACCACCAGTGAACCGCCGACAATACCAAAATTCATCGATGCCCAAACCAGTGCAGGCAATATCAAGAAAATAGTCAGCATAAATTGTTTGCTTAGGCTGGGCACTAATGCAGAAATAACCAATTCGCACACCACAAATAAAATCAGCCAGGCAATTAGCTGGTAAATTTGGCGCACATTAATGCGTACGCTTTTTTTGTGAATATTGAGTACTAAAGGTAATGCAAGCAAAACGCCAATAGTATCGCCCACCCACCATACAAACCAAATTCTGGTTAGTTGCTGCTCTGCGACTAAATTGCTGAGATATAAAGTGAGTGTACCGCCAAATGCTGAAACAAGCATGCCTATAGCCGCCATGCCTAGCATTAATCCTATATCGCGCTGCTTAACAAGCTTATGGTTAAACTGAAATTTTTGTAGTAAATAGGCCGTTAAAAACGGTGCTAATGTATTACCGATTGCAACACCAATTGAAGTCAGAAAAGGCAGCCCAACCGAAAGCTCAACAAAAAAGGCCGCTAAGAAAGTGGCAGGCAAAGTCAATTTGCCCCAACGCATGATTGCCCCAACGGCAATGCCAGTAGGCAGCCAGATTAAGGTGACGATTGATTCTTTGTAAGGCACCATTAGCCCGAGTTTAGCCGTGACAAAATAGGCTAAAGCTACAAGCAAAAATCTCCCTACATTCGCATTGATGTGTGTGAACATATTTATCATTCCACATTCATTTTTATTAATTCGCTTTATATTAAGCGTTGTGTTACTGAATATCTAGCCCTGCTTGCACCAGTTCAGCAGCACGCAAGACGGCGCGCGCTTTATTCTGCGTCTCAACCCATTCCGAGAGTGGCACTGAATCGGCCACAATGCCAGCACCCGCCTGTACATATAGCCGATTATTTTTAATGACACCAGTTCTAATCGCAATGGCGACATCCATATCACCGTTAAAACCTAAGTAGCCCACAGCGCCTGCATAAATCCCGCGCTTACTGGGTTCTAGCTCATCAATAATTTCCATGGCACGTACTTTTGGCGCGCCAGAAACGGTGCCTGCGGGGAATGTGGCCTTAATCACATCAATTGCATCCATGCCTGGTTTGAGCTTACCTTCTACATTACTCACAATATGCATCACATGCGAATAACGTTCAATCATCATGTTGTCGGTGACTTTAACTGAGCCAGTTACCGCAACGCGACCTACATCGTTGCGGCCTAAATCCATCAGTTGCACATGCTCAGCACGCTCTTTAGGGTCGGCTAATAATTCAACGGATAATGCCAAATCTTCTTCACGCGTTTTGCCGCGCGGGCGCGTGCCTGCAATCGGTCGTGCAGTCACAGTACCGTTTTCAAGCCTCACCAAAATCTCTGGTGATGCGCCCACCACATGATGATCGCCCATATCGTAATAAAACATATAAGGCGATGGATTTAAGCTGCGTAATGCGCGATATAGCGACAGTGGTGGCGCGCTAAATTCTTGCGACATGCGCTGGCTTAACACCACCTGCATAATGTCGCCCTCTAAAATATATTGTTGCGCACGTTTAACTGCGGCTTTGAAATTATCTTCACCAAACTCAGATTGTGCAGTCGATTGAGCGCAGGCAGCGGCTTTGGGGATTTCAACCGTTTTTCGTAACATTTTAAGCAGGCTGTCTAAACGACTTAACGCATTTTGATAGGCATTTTTTTCGGCAGGATTGGCATACACAATAAAATAGAGCTTACCACTTAAATTATCCACCACCGCTAACTCTTCTGACACCATCAGCAATATATCTGGCGTTTCAATCGCATCTGGCTTTTTAGTGTTGGCTAGGCGTTTTTCAATATAGCGTACTGTTTCGTAACCAAAATAGCCTGCTAAACCGCCAGTAAAACGCGGTAAACCTGCATAGGGCGGTGTTTTAAAACGCGCTTGGTAGCTTTTAACAAAGTCTAAGGGGTTAATATTCTCAGCGGATTCAATGACTGATTCGCCTTCTATTACTTGCACATGATTACCATGCGCCACAATACGCGTTTTAGCGGGCAGGCCGATAATCGAATAGCGCCCAAAACGCTCGCCACCTTGTACGGATTCTAGTAGGTAGGAAAAAGGTTGATTGGCAAGTTTGAGATACAAAGATAGCGGTGTATCTAAATCTGCGAAGGTTTCTAATACCAGCGGGATGCGATTGTAGCCTTGCGCGCTAAGCGCATTGAATTGCTCTAAGTTGATCGTGCTAAACATAAATTTCCTAACAGTTATATCGGTCTATGTGGTTTGACTAAATGAAGCAGATTATTTATCTACTTTTATTTATAAGCTTCGCCACCATCGCCAATTCGTTGTTGTTTTGTTTTCTAGGAAATACATATTTAATTCATTATAAAAGTTATTATTTAAAGCAGATATTGATTATTCTGTCACGATTAAATCTGTTATCTCGCCAAGCTGATCAATCAATGCGTCAACTGAATCAATGGCTATACTATACCCCTGATTATAGCCATAAGGCACGGCAAATATGCGACAACCTGCACTACGCGCCGCTGCAATATCGGTTTTAGAGTCGCCAATTAATACCGTTTCATGCGGCAAAACAGAAAATTTTTCACAAATATGAAAAATTTGATCAGGTTCAGGTTTCTTTTTTGCCAGCGTATCGCCAGATACCACCAAATCAAAATAAGGCAATAAGCCACTTTTTTCTAGTAAAGGCATGGTAAAAGCAGCAGGTTTATTGGTGATACAAGCCAGCTTTAAGTCCATTTTTTTAATGCGCTGCAGTGCTTCAATCACCTGCGGATACGGCTTACTTTCGGCGACAATCTGCATATAAGCATCAAAAAACAGAGGCTTTGCAGTTGTTAATAATTCATGCGTTGGCTCAGTGTTAAGTTGCTGCGCCAGACATCGCGAAATAAGAACAGCAGCGCCTTCACCAATAAAATTTTCAACTTTTTTTACCGTTAACTCAGGCAGATTTAACGCTACCAGCATGCTGTTTGCCGCCCGCGCGATTTCAGGCGCGGTGTGAATCAAGGTGCCGTCAAGATCAATCATGACGGCTTTCACCTTAAATTTCACGGTAACTTAACACTTTTAAAAAAATTAAACTATCTAAACAAATCTAGCTAAACAAGACTAGGCGTTGAAGAAAATTTAGACACGAAGCGTACATTAAGTATGTGAATCTTTATTTTCTGTTTAACAACGACGTCCAGAATGCAGGGTTGTATCGAGATTTTAGTTTTTACACTGTTGCTAGCGAAGCACGCATCGCGCTTACAACCGTATCGTAACGGTTTTTATCGTTCTCACCAGGCGCACCAAAAATCGCGCTACCCGCTACAAAGGTGTCTGCACCTGCACGTGCGATTTCAGCAATATTCATTGCATTCACACCGCCATCTACTTCCAGCCAGATTTGACGGCCGGTTTTTTCATAGTAGGCATCAATGCGTGCACGCGCTTGTTTTAGTTTTTCTAATGTTTCAGGAATAAATTTTTGACCGCCGAAACCAGGGTTTACCGACATCAATAAAATCATATCGACTTTATCCATTACGTGGTCTAAATAGCTTAAAGACGTTGCTGGGTTGAATACCAAACCCGATTTACAGCCTAACTCACGCACCATCGCCAAGCTGCGGTCAATATGGTCAGACGCTTCTGGGTGAAACGTAATAATATTCGCGCCCGCTTTTGCAAAGTCAGGAATAATGCGGTCTACAGGCTTAACCATTAGATGCACATCAATAAGCGCGCCTACTTTTTTTGCTGTTTCGCGGATTGCGTCACAGACCAAAGGGCCGATTGTCAGGTTTGGCACGTAATGGTTATCCATCACGTCAAAATGCACAATATCGGTACCTGAGTTAATCACATCTTCAATCTCTTGGCCCAATTTGGCAAAGTTTGCAGAAAGAATACTAGGGGCAATTCTAAAAGTTTTATCCATGGCTAACATCCACAATTTTTATAAGTATATTTAAATTAACTGTAACTAATGACAGTGCTAAGTCGTTATTTTAACGCCATTTTACACTTTTAGGACATGCGCCTTGCTTAAGATAAGCTGATACTTCAAAATTGTGGGCGGTAATTTCACCAACTCCTAAATTGGGTAATCGACTTAAACCGCGTTTTAATATTCGTTAATGTTACTAATATGTTGAATGAGTTGGTAAAATAGCCGTATGCAGCTTTATACAATTGGTGTGAATCACACCACTGCCCCTATCTCAATCCGTGAGCATGTCGCGTTTAATAACGATATTTTGCATCACGCATTAAGCGATTTAACCGCGCATAATGTGGCGGAAGCAGCTATTTTGTCTACTTGTAATCGCACCGAAATCTATGTGCAATCAGCAAATCCAGAACCTGTAGTGAATTGGTTGGCGCAATATCACCGTTTAGATTTCAATCATATTCAGCCTTATACCTACACATTAAGTAATCAAGAAGCGGTCAAGCATGCGTTCCGCGTAGCATCTGGCTTAGACAGCATGGTACTGGGCGAGCCGCAGATTTTGGGCCAATTCAAGCAATCGGTCAAAGTAGCGCAAGATGCAGGCACTTTGGGCACGCTGTTACATAAACTGTTTCAGCGCACATTTGAAGTGGCTAAAGAAGTACGCACCAATACTGATATTGGCGGCAGTTCAATATCCATGGCAGCCGCCGCGGTTAAATTAGCCCAGCGTATCTTTGGTGATATCAAGAATCAAAAAATATTGTTAATTGGCGCAGGCGAAATGATTGAGCTATGTGCCGACCATTTTGCAGCACAAAAGCCTAAATCAATGACAGTTGCCAACCGCACTATAGAACGCGGTGCCTTGCTGGCGGCAAAAATTAACGCGCAAGCGGTGAATGCAGAGGCGATTTTACTCAATGATTTGCCAGCACGTTTTGCTGAATTTGATATTGTGATTACCAGCACCGCCAGTCAGTTGCCGATTGTAGGTTTGGGCATGGTTGAACGCGCCATTAAAGCGCGCCGTCATCGCCCGATTTTCATGGTCGATTTAGCCGTACCGCGCGATATTGAGCCAGAAGTGGCGCAATTAGACGATGTGTTTTTGTACACGGTAGATGATTTAGCGCAAGTGGTGAACGATGGCATGGAAAATCGCCAAACCGCGGCGATTGATGCCGAAATGATTGTGGCCGCGCGCGTTGAAAACTTTATGCAATGGCTGAAAAAACGCGATGCCGTACCCACCATCAAAGCGTTACGCGATCAGGCAGAAGCCGTGCGCATCAATGAATTAGAAAAAGCGTTGAAACTGATTCAAAAAGGTGAAAACCCAGCAATTGTGTTAGATATGCTCAGCAATGCGCTCACCAATAAATTTTTGCATGCACCCAGCCACGCGCTCAATGCTGCGCATGGCGATGAACACGCCAGATTAGAACAATTATTACGTCAGTTGTACCATATTAAAAACTAATACTTAACACTCTAAAAATCTTAAAAAAAGAAACCCAGCATGAAACCCAGCATGATTAGAAAGCTCGCGACTTTAAGCGAGCGTTTAGA
This sequence comes from Methylotenera sp., assembly GCA_021732405.1. Taxonomy (GTDB): domain Bacteria; phylum Pseudomonadota; class Gammaproteobacteria; order Burkholderiales; family Methylophilaceae; genus Methylotenera_A. Next base: position 3,499 of record JAKFVB010000065.1, on the reverse strand, counting down.
AGAATTAAACCGCCTGATGAGTAGTGAGGGCGTCACCAACAATATGGATAATTATCGCAAAATTACCCAAGAACACGCTGAAATCACGCCAATTGTTGAGCAGTATCATCTATTTGAAAAAGCCGAAGCTGATATCAAAGAAGCGCAAAGCATGTTGAGCGACCCTGACATGAAAGAATTTGCGCAAGAAGAAATCGAAAATGGCAAAGCAACGCTGGAAAAAGTAGAGCTGGATCTACAAAAACTATTGTTACCAAAAGACCCTAACGATGATAAAAATATCTTCTTAGAAATTCGCGCAGGCACGGGTGGCGATGAGTCTGGTTTGTTTTGTGGCGATTTATACCGCATGTATAGCCGCTATGCCGACCGCCAAAAGTGGAAAGTCGAAATTATGTCGGCCAATGAGTCAGAGGTAGGCGGCTACAAAGAAATTATCGCCAAAATCGAAGGCTATGGCGCGTATTCCAAGCTTAAGTTTGAATCAGGCGTACACCGTGTACAGCGCGTGCCAGATACCGAAACGCAAGGCCGTATCCACACATCTGCTTGTACAGTGGCGGTACTGGCAGAGGCAGATGAAATTAACGATACCATTATCAACCCTGCCGATATTCGTATTGATACTTACAGGGCATCAGGCGCAGGCGGCCAGCATATTAATAAAACCGATTCTGCTGTGCGTATTACCCATGCGCCGACTGGAATTGTAGTGGAATGCCAAGAAGGCCGTAGCCAACATGCCAACAAAGCGCAAGCATTAGCTGTTTTGGCCGCGCGTATTAAATCGAAACAGGTAGATGAACAAAACAGCAAAATCGCCAGTGAGCGTAAAAGTTTGATTGGCAGTGGCGATCGTTCTGAACGTATTCGCACCTACAACTACCCACAAGGTCGCATCACCGATCATCGCATCAATTTAACTTTATATAAAATTGACGCGATTACCGAAGGCGATATGGATGAGCTAATTGGCGCGTTATCAGCGGAACATCAGGCTGATTTGTTGGCTAGTTTGGGTGAGGATAATTAACATAAATTTAAAGGGAATAATATGAAAAATAAAATGATTCGCTTTTGTTTAGCAATGTTGATATTGCTACCAACTATTGCTTGCACTGCTACTGAAGACTCAATTGACAGCGCCAAAGCTCTTTACAATAAGGGTATCACGTTTGGTGAAAAGGGTAATTTAAATGAAGAAATTGCTACTTACGATGAGTTAGTCAAAATATATGGAACATCCACTGATTTAGCTTTACGAGAGCTGGTTGCACAATCACTTTACAACAAGGGTGGTGCGCTTAGCGACCAAAATAAATTGGATGAAGCAATTGCAAACTATGACGAAATCATTAAGAGGTTAAATAACTCTTCAGATGATGTCTTGCAAAAAATACTTGCTATGTCACTTGTTAGAAAAGGCAACATATTCCGCAAGCAAGGTAAATTAATTGAGGCTGTAAGCAATTACAACAATATTATTGAGCGATTTAGCGCCTCAAGCAATCCCGCCTTGCATGAACGAGTAGCGACGGCCCTTACAAACAAGGGCACAGTCTTGGCTGAGCAAGGAAAATTAGATGAAGCTATCGCCAGTTGCGACGAAATGATTAAACGATTTGGCGTATCTGTATCACCAGAATTACAACCAATTATTGCAAAAAACATTGTTAATAAAGGCATAATGCTTATTACGCAGGGCAAATTAGACTCGGCTATAGCCAGCTTCGACGATGCGATTAATCGCTATAAGCAATCTACAGAGCCTAAGATACAAGGTGAAGTTGCTAATGCTTTCATTAAGAAAGCGGCGGCACTTTATGAGAAAGATAAAGCTGATGAAGCCATAACTTGCTACGATGAACTTATTCAGCTTTTTGACAAGTCAGAAGTGCCAGATTTGCAAGAAATGGTGACGGGAGCACGTTCCAATAGAGAGTTTATGCTTTCTCAGAAAAACTTATCTGTAAATTGAGCAAAGTAAATTGGCATAATAACAGTAGAAAGTTTTTCAGAATAAGCTAGTGAATATGCATTTAATGCTAAAGATGCACTGAGCATTCATAAACTTACTCTTTAATATCCAATTCCTGAATTTTCCGCGTTAGCGTATTGCGCCCCATACCCAACTGATTAGCCGCTTCAATACGGCGGCCATCGGTGTGTTGCAGGGCTTTCACAATCATCACACGCTCAAATTCTTTGGTACGCGCTTCTAGTACGTTTTGTTCACCGCGATTTAGTGCATCTGACACTTCTTGCGCAAGCGCTTCTTGCCAAGAATTAGCAGTAATCGTTTTGCTAGTGTCTTCTTTCAATTCTGGCGGTAAATCCACTACGTCCACGTTTTGCCCAGGCGCCATCACGGTTAGCCAATGGCATACGTTTTCTAACTGGCGTACGTTGCCGCTCCAATTCACAGCGGTTAAATAACGCAATGCCGCAGCGGATAATTGTTTGGGTTCTACCCCTAGCTGAATCGCACTTTGCGCTAAAAAGTGTTTGGTTAAATGTGGAATATCTTCACGGCGCTCGCGTAATGGCGGTAAGCGCAGGCGAATGACGTTTAAGCGATGAAATAAGTCTTCGCGAAACAGGCCTAATTTAACGCGCTCTTCTAAATCTTGGTGAGTGGCGGCAATCACACGTACGTTGACTTTAATGGGTTGATGACCGCCTACGCGGTAAAATTGCCCGTCACTTAATACGCGTAAGAGACGTGTTTGCAAATCGGCTGGCATATCGCCAATTTCGTCTAGGAACAATGTGCCATTATCGGCTTGCTCAAAACGCCCACGTCTTGCAGCAGCAGCACCAGTAAATGCACCGCGCTCATGCCCGAACAATTCAGACTCTAGTAAATCTTTTGGAATCGCTGCTGTGTTGATGGCAATAAATGGTTTTTCGGCGCGCGGGCTGTGTTTGTGCAATGCGCTGGCGACTAGCTCTTTACCACTGCCCGATTCGCCGTTAATTAGCACGGTTGCATGCGAACGACTTAACCGACCAATTGCACGAAAAACTTCTTGCATGGCGGGTGCTTGGCCGATAATTTCAGGCGTTTCTTCTAGCACCACATTATCAACTGCTTGGCGCATACTTTCTTCAACCGCGCGCTTAATCACGTCAATTGCTTGGTCTACATCAAACGGCTTGGCTAAGTATTCAAATGCACCGCCCTGAAAAGCCGCCACGGCGCTTTCTAAATCCGAATAAGCCGTCATGATAATCACAGGAATATCAGGATGGCGTTGTTTGATTTCAGCCAAAAACTCTAAACCAGAACCGTTTGGCATGCGAATATCGCTGACCACAACTTGCGGTTGCTCACGATTCAGCGCGTTAAGTGCTTCAGCCACGGATGAGAAAGTTTTAAACTCTAAATCGGTGCGCGCTAGTGCTTTTTCAAACACCCAGCGAATCGATTTGTCATCATCTAAAATCCAAATTGGTTTCATATTATTCTCATTAATACATCAAATTAATTGCATTATTT
>JAKFVB010000052.1 GCA_021732405.1 Methylotenera sp. | reverse complement strand
CGCAACAGATTCAAGAAAGGAGAGTAAAACAAATGACGTAAACCCAATTTAAGCGTTAGAATAAAATACTCAAGGGTGGGTCAATATTCGATGCATTTGCTGGGTCAAATTTAGATGCAATTTAACAGCCTGTTGAATACCTGCCTTAATACTCTGCTTATTGTCTTTAGCCTCAATAATTGCAATCGGGATATTCGGTTTGTAATACAAGATGTAATCTGCTCGCTTACCTTTACCTCGCGAAGTAAGATTACCTTTTACGTAAATTCGTCCATCAGTAAAGCTAACTTCTTCACGAATTTGAGTGAGCTTATCCCAGCCTGCTTTTTCTAAAGCGGGCTGAATATACTTAGTACAAATGTCACGTTCAGATAGCTCTTTTTTCGATATCATTTTGTATTTTTGTTATAACTTACAGAATTGAAACTTGCTTACAATTTATTAGTATAAATTCAAATGTCTAAGTAGCGCATATTTGAATCTGGATTAATATTATTGGTGCATCTGTTTTTAACCACGGTTAACAGGTGGCAACGGTTTATTTAAGAAATTTGAATCTAGTCCACGCGTATGAGCGTTATATGCCCAACGTGCAAATTGTTCTAATAATTGTTGATTCTCAGATTCTAGCCGCTTACTTTCCGCTTCGAACCTTGCGATTCGTTCTAAAGCCTTTTGTAATTCTGGAGAGCGAACAACCCGAATTTCTTCGTTGCCGTCTGCTAGCGCAGCTTTTCGAAGTTCGAAAGCATTTTTAATACGTTCATGTTTGTGGAGTGTCTGTCGTGTGTAGCGATTGTGAAGACGTAATTCGACAGCATCAATTAACAAATCCCATGTTAATTTTTCAGACCAGCCATCTAAAATTTCAACTATTTTTTTAATATCTGCATCATCAAGATTTTTTGCTCTAGTTTGTTTCATTCTAGTCCTTTTTAAAGTTTTCTTGACTAAGTGCAATAGTTGGGTTGTTAACATTCTTGGCTGATTTGTTTAGTTTCTTTTGCATAGATATTATCTGGGTTGGGGATTTCGGTGGAGATAACTGTATCACCGCTCCCTTGGGTACACTAGGATTATCCATGATTGACAAAAGCTCTGACAATCGCTCGAATGTGACCTTATGATGATCAAACCATCTATCGCTGCCATAATAATGTTCTTTAGTTGCCAGTTCTGCTTTAAGCATCAATTCTCTGGATTCATCTAATTGAATTCGCAATTTTAATTCTTTTTCGAAGTCGCCTTTAATGCAAATCAAATCTGTACAATTTATGCAATCTAAGTGAGTTTGGCATGGGGACATCGTATAGTCATGAATGCAATAACCCAGTTCAGTAGTATGTGCAGTAGGCACTACCAATCTAGCAAAATCATCTCTTGGAATAAGCGTTTTTTTGGACAATTCTGTAAGTGGACCAAACATAATATTTTCATCACCAATCGCGTCTCTAATTTTCTGGACCATTTGACCTGGAGTAACATGGTCATAAGCAACGTTCTGCTTTATATCTTTACGGCCAGACCATTTGGCAATATCAATTTGGCTTAACCCCCCAGCTTGTGCCAATGTATTTAAATAATGCCTAAATATATGTGTAGAAATGTTGATATTGCTACCATCAGGTTCTGTATATCCAAATCGAGAAAATATAGACTCATGTCCATGTTCAACGCGTCCGCCAAGACCAGTGTTTATCTGATTAATACTTACAGATTCAATCATACAATTTAAAGTCGCTTTTTGAGATCCTAACTCGTAAGTGCGCATAACAAACAATGCATCGCTATATTTACAACCAGTGTTTTTATCCATTATTGGGAAGCCAACAGGTAACATCTTAACTATGGATTTTTCAACATGAGAAAATCGCACATACATTTTCCCCAATTTTTTATCAACCTCAATGCTATTACTCTTGCACCATGCCAAGGCACTATTACTTTGTGTAAATCCAAAAATGGATCTCAAGTCAGCCATAGATAACCATTCTTGCAAACGTAGATATTCGATACTTTGTGATAAATACAACTGATTAGGGTGGCTCTCATACCATTGAGCAATGCGGCGTGACTCGTCAGTTATTTTACTTATTTTTGTAATAGCAACTTGTACAACGCTAGCCATAGAGGGAACAACCCATTTAATCATTGGCTCTGCACCTTTAGCTGGCCACCATCTGAGACCATAAGCCTCCACTCCTGTTTTAATATTTTTTTGCTTGACTTCACAATCATGAGGCAGTGATAACACCTCACTTATTCGGTCTGGAGAAGCACATAGTAATGCAGCAACTGAACTTACAATCACATCAATAGGCTCAACTGCTCTGAGAAATATTTCAGGTAATGCATCCAATGCTGCCTGGGTTGGCATCTTGTCATTACGTCTTTCATCAAACTCTTTACCAACCCTAACTGTATCTTTTGGCCGCATTATGAAATTTCTCCAGCGCACTGATACTGTTGTAAGTTTGTTATCACATAAAAACTCAGAAAGCATTTCAAGTTGACCGCCTTGTCTATAGGCGGCAGCGGCAGAGTATTTCTCAACAATCATCTGAGCAGCACGGTTAAAGATATGCAAGTCAGATCGAATTGGATCGGCATCGCCGCCAGACTCTCTCAAAGCCGCTTCCAAAGCTCTTAATGCAACGAGCCTTGGGCCTGTACCATTGACAGGTCTAAATCCTTGCATGTAGCGAAAGTAGGCTTTAGCAAAAGATAAAAATGGTTCAGCCATCGAAATAGGCGAGTCATCATTAACAGTTTCCAGATTGCTAAAAACCAGTCGATGCCGTTTATTACCGTGGCCATTTAAATTAATAGAGTCAGAAATATCCCATGTGTCTTCTTTAAAGGGTAACTCTGCGCCAAACACCTTCAACTCTTTTTGGCATAAGTTAATAAATATACGTAAATTTCCAGCAGCATCAATCTCGGCTTGGGGTTGGAATATTATAATGTCAGCCATTAACAGTCTCACTCATTCCATTTTTTATTTCATCACAACGTTTCACAACATATGCCACAGCTAAAATTGTTCTGTCATTGATTGAAGCTATTCGGGAGTCACTTGTAACCATTAAACGTTCACGCTCTGAAATAAGATGATTTAGTACTGCTTCGTGTGGACCATCTAACCAGGGTTGAAAGTTGCGGCATGTATAGCACGAAATTGGCGCTAACTGGCCACAGAAGCCATATTGACCACAGTTACCCATCGGTTTCATCGAAGGCTCAAAACGCGGCTCGCAAATACGACTTGTTGGGTCGTCCTTTCGCCTCGCCTCAGACTCGTTTTTAATTATTACCCCGGAAAACGCCTGTGCAAGTGGCGCAAGATGTAATGCCATTGCCCTGTCAATTCGTCCAACGATCTCAGGAGTAGCTTGAACGTAAACACCGACATTCTGAGTGTCTGTATGATCTAAAAGCTCAGCAATAACTAGTTCTCCATGACCTTCCATCGCGGCTCGAGTACCTAATGTACGGCGAAATCGTATTGGAGTAATGTGTAGTTGTTCTCCGGTTCGTTCAGAAAAAACCTCTAGAGTATTAAGCGATTTCGTTATTGTTCGCCCCAAATTTCCAGCTGTTTTATGAAATTCGAACCCTGCTGGCTCATCTTGTTTAGATTGCTTTGCTGGAAAAAGGGGAGCGTGGCTACAGTCAGATAATTTTTCTGCAAACATGATTTTTAAATCAAAAATATGTTGAGCTAGTTTTTCGCCAATATGTGGAATTAATACGCGCTGGGTAAATTGAGAACGAGATAAATAACCTCTTTGCTTAACTCGAGGAATATTTAATGTGTATAAAGTAGCTCCATCCTTTGCTGCGCTAATTCCAAAATCACTAACCTTTATTGATGCGAATTGAGAGGGCCTCGCACCTAGAGCAAGCATTAAATGGACAAGTACGTAATTTTCTAATGAAAATTTTCCAAGATCATAACTCGTATTAACAGCATCAATGATCGATTGAACTTCAATATCTGTATATGGGCCATCAATTGGATCCATTGTTAAAACAGCTTCGCCTTTAACGCAACCTTTTAGGCGAAGTTGTTTTAAAAGGGTTATTGCATCGTCACTAACACCTAAAAGACCTAAACTATCCAGCTTTCTAAGAAATGTTGACAATCGTCCAAGATAATATGTTTTCTCAACACTTAGAGTAGACCTGTAGTTAAGCAGATCACTTGCAGTAATGAATAGAATCTCATTTTTCTCTCGCTCGATAGTTAGTAACATTGTCTTAACTACCGAAAAAATACCTAACATGTATGCAGAGGATTTATTTTCAGCGTACCAAATCAACCCCTTTTTAATTGAAAGAGCGAGGCTTTCCGCCGCATTAAGACTTTTAAAATTTATGCTTACTGATTGTGTGCTATCCCTATAAGACCACCTATCGCTTTTAGGGTTAAATCGTATTTTATTAAAAGTTGTTATCTCTTCTGGCAAGTCTTGTAAAGATTGGCTTAAATAAGCTGTCTGCAAGCGTTTATTTATAATCATACTTTTCCAGTAAACTTTTTTGTAGTTCTAACGATGCAGCCTGTGACTTCTTACGAATATGCCGACGCGTATAGGTTGCTGCAGTTCCTGACGTTTCAGACCAGCCCATCATATAGGATCGATTTTTCTTTTCCTCTTCCTCACCAACTCTATTTTTATCCATTTTTTCTGAGAAGTTATCATTCCATGTGTGGCGGAGTATGTGCGGGAATAGTTGATTTGCAACATCTGGAAATTTTTTCTTAAGCACAGTAAATATTTTGTTTAAAGAAGGAATTGATAATGGAAAACCAGAATCTGAAGCAACAAAAAGAAAATCATGTTTCCTTGCACCTCGTATAACTGAACGATGATTCATGATGTAAGCGTTGGTCATATCTAAAAGTCCGGGTGTAAACGGAATTTCTCTCCCTCTAGTTTTAACCTTGGGTTGGTTAGTTCGCGGATCAGAGAGATCGTCGGCTCGACGAACTACAGCTGCTGTAGACTCTCTAAAGTCTAGATCACTTATTCTAATGTTGAGTAACTCGCCACGCCTCAAGCCAAAGTTTAATAACCACAAGATAATTAACTCGTTTCTGAACTTTGAATGCTCATCAGTCCAAGGATTGTCAGGTGATTGTGGATTTATAACTTTTAAAATTTGACTAACGACTTCTGGTTCCAATCCTTCGCGCTGATCAACTCTTGAATGATTGTATGCGCCAGATGGTAATCGAGCATCAATAGCATTTGAGGTATATTGAACCGATGATTCCAACGACAAGCGAAGTGATGCATCTACCCCGTGCTTAGATATGCGGGCCAAACAAACCCATCTTAAATAATCACGGATATTTCTCAATCTAGTTGCAGCTGAGCCAGAGTTAATTCTAAGTACATTATTATTTGGTGAAGACATTCTTAATTTCTCTAAGGAAACGACTGACGAGTTTTTTTTCTTTGGCTCTACTTGAACTTCATCCAACAAGGAATGAATATTTTCAACTGGTAATCTACATATTCCGACCAAATCTTCGATCTCACCTAAAGAAAGTAACTGACCAGCATTCAAACGCTCTTCTAAATTAATATTTCTTAAATCAATAAATAACAAAAACACCATGATGGATCTAAGATAACTATCAATTGTATTAGATGCTCTATTTCTCGCACGCACCTCTGATAAAGAGAAAACGGTTGGTTCAAATATCGGAAAACCATCACAACCAAGCAACATCGGAAGACGTTCTCCTGATGAAGTGACAATAATTTTTATACGATATTTTTGAGTCATTGTTTACACTTTCTGAAGGTATATTTTAATAAATTAATTTAACAGACTCAAAACAATATGTAAATAAAGAAAAACCCCATTAACTCATGAAGTTAATGGGGTTTGTTTACACTTTTAAAGTAGGTAGACCTCAAAAAGGAATATCGTCTTCAAAATCATCAAAATTACCGCCTGTTTTAGCGGGCGCTTGCTGACTAGCTGGTTTTTGCGCTGTGTTTTGTTGTCTTGGCTGCGATTGATTAAAGTCATCAGATGGCTGACCTTGATCCATGCCACCATCATAACTGGCATTTGAACTACCGCCATCCTTACCGCCTAGCATTTGCATGCTATCCGCAATAATTTCGGTGCTATAGCGCGTTACGCCATCTTTTTCCCATTTACGGGTTTGCAAGCGGCCTTCAACATACACTGGGCGGCCTTTTTTAAGATACTCACCCGCGATTTCGGCTAATTTGCGATACATCACAATATTGTGCCACTCGGTTTTTTCTTGTTTAACGCCTGATTTATCTTTCCAGTTTTCAGTCGTTGCAATACTGAAATTGGCAACCGCCTCGCCATTTGGCATATAGCGCACTTCTGGGTCGCGCCCTAAATTCCCCACTAAAATCACTTTATTCACTGATGCCATCGTCTGCTCCTATCAATTTAACTATATCTTGCTCAATATCTGCAAAGGCTTTTTTACCTTGCTGATTGTTGATTTTAACAATCACTGACCCTTCCGCTGCAATCACTACAACTTCTTGCACACCAGAAATTTGACTGATTTTAATGGTTAACTCATTTGCAGTTGCATCATTTAAACCCTCTATATGATACATCTTTGTGCGCACAGTCGGTGGCGTTTTCATGCCAAATGCCAGCACTAGCCATAGCGACATTAATAAAGCACAGAATATAAAAACAGCAGAAAATCCAAGTGTATGGGATAAATACCCACCCATCACTGCACCCAAAAACATGCCGAATGATTGTGCGGTATTGTGCACACCCATGGCGGTGCCTTTGGATGCGGCTGGTGCCATTTTAGAGATGAGCGATGGGAGTGAAGCCTCTAAAATATTAAACGCCACAAAATAGACAAAAAGCGAAGCCACAATACCCCAAAACAGATGAATATTAAGTGCAAACGCAATTTGTGCCACCAACATTAATGCCACTGCAGTAATAAAAACCAATTTTAATTGCGCTCTTTTTTCCGCATAAATAATCGCTGGAACCATCAATACAAAAGAAGCAATTAATACGGGTAAGTAAATTTGCCAATGCTGATTTTCATTGATACCGCTGGTTTCTTTTAACGCAAATGGCACGACTATAAACATCGCCATCTGAGCGCCATGCAGGCAAAAGGTACCAAAATTTAAACGCAGTAATTGTGCATCACGCAACACATCTTTAATTTTGCTTGGCGCAGCTTGCGCGTCCGAGTGAAATTGACTGCTGACTGGATCTGGTACTGCATATTTCACTACACCAATCGCTAAAATAGACAGTACCGCTGTCATCCAAAAAATACCCGGCACACCAATTAATTGGTTTAACAAAGGCGCAGCCACCAAAGAGATAGCAAAGGTTAAACCAATAGTCGCACCAATCATCGCCATGGCTTTGGTGCGATGCTCCTCGCGAGTTGAATCGGCCACCAAAGCGGTTACCACAGCAGAAATCGCGCCTGCACCTTGAATCGCACGGCCAATAATCACGATATAAATATCCTGCGACATTGCCGCTACCGCACTGCCAATGGCAAACAAAATAAGCCCGATATAAATAACTTTTTTACGTCCATATTTATCAGACGCCATGCCAAAAGGTAATTGTAGCAATACCTGCATTAAGCCATACGCCCCGAGCGCAACGCCAATTAGTGTGTGATTACTGCCGCCATTAAGTTTTTCGGCATAAATTGCAAAAATGGGTAGCAGTAAAAACATACCCAACATACGCAAGCCATAAATCGAAGCCAAGCTGATGGTAGCGCGCAACTCAGTTGGCGTCATTTTGTCGGAAATTTGCATGGGGCCTAATTGATTACAGAATTTTTATAATTTTGAAGCAGAATAATTTAGCTGAAAACACAATAATTGCGTATATTAACAGGTTGCCTTAATTTTCGTTTAAAGCTGATGGAATATATCAAAATACGTGGTGCTCGCACGCACAATCTCAAAAACATTTCGCTGGATATTCCGCGCAATAAACTGGTCGTTATTACTGGTCTTTCTGGCTCTGGTAAATCTAGTTTGGCGTTTGATACCTTGTATGCAGAAGGCCAGCGCCGTTATGTAGAAAGCCTTTCAGCCTATGCGCGCCAGTTTTTGGCACGAATGGATAAACCCGATGTGGACTTGATTGAAGGCTTATCGCCAGCGATTTCGATTGAACAAAAATCCACTTCGCATAACCCACGCTCAACTGTGGGTACCGTCACCGAAATCCACGATTATCTGCGTCTGCTTTACGCGCGCGCTGGCGATCCAGAGTGCCCAGACCATAATATCAAGCTAGAAGCCCAAACCGTTAGCCAAATGGTGGATAGCGTTTTAAATCTGCCAGAAGAAACCAAATTGATGATTTTGGCGCCTGTTGTGGCGAATCGCAAAGGTGAGCAAGTCGATTTATTTGAGCAATTAAAAGCGCAAGGTTTTGTGCGCGTACGTGTAGACGGCAAGATTTATGAAATGGATGAGTTGCCGAAATTAACCAAAACGGTGAAGCATTCTGTAGACGTGGTGATTGACCGCATCAAAGTAAAAGTGGACTTAAAACAGCGCATCGCCGAATCGTTTGAAACGGCATTGCGTTTGGCCGAAGGAAAAGCCATTGCAGTTGAAATGGATACGGATAAAGAACATTTATTTTCAGCCAAATTTTCTTGTCCTGTGTGTGATTACTCACTAGCCGAATTAGAGCCGCGTTTGTTCTCGTTTAACAACCCCATGGGTGCTTGCCCTAAGTGCGATGGCTTAGGCAATATCAGCTTTTTTGATCCCAAACGCGTGGTGGCTTTTCCTACTTTATCATTGGCCAGCGGTGCCATTAAAGGCTGGGATAAACGCAACCAGTTTTACTTTCAGATGCTGCAAAGCCTGGCTGCGCATTACAATTTTGATTTGGAAATGGCATTTGAAGAGTTGCCATTGCCCATTCAACACGTGTTGTTAAATGGCAGCGGACGCGAAGTAGTGGCGTTTAAATATTTAAATGAGCGTGGTACGTTTTTTAGCAAAACGCATACGTTTGAAGGTATTTTAAATAACTTGCAACGCCGTTACCGCGAAAGCGATTCAACCGCGGTGCGCGAAGAACTATCTAAATACTTAAACAACCAAGCATGCCCAGAATGTAGCGGTGCGCGGCTGCGTCGCGAAGCGCGCCATGTCAAAGTTGGCGGCCAGAATATTCATCAAGTGTGCCAAGTGCCGCTTAAAGTGGCGCTTCACTTTTTTGAGACCTTGCAACTAGAAGGTGCAAAACTGGCGATTGCAGACAAAATCGTTAAAGAGATTGAAAATCGCCTTAAATTCTTAACCAATGTTGGCCTTGAATATCTATCACTTTCGCGTTCTGCTGAAACATTATCAGGCGGTGAAGCACAGCGTATTCGCCTAGCCAGCCAAATTGGTAGTGGCTTAACAGGCGTGATGTACGTGCTAGATGAACCGAGTATCGGCTTGCACCAACGCGACAATGATAGATTGCTGGAAACACTAAAACGCCTGCGCGATATTGGCAATAGCGTGATTGTGGTGGAGCATGACCATGATGCGATTTTAGCAGCGGATTTTGTAGTGGATATTGGCCCTGGCGCAGGGGAACATGGCGGCCAGATTGTGGCAGAAGGAACGCCAGCCGAAATTTTAGCCAATCCAAAATCGTTAACAGGCCAATATTTAAGTGGCAAAAAACAAATTGAATACAAAAAAATCCGTACCAAGCCAGACCCAGCGCGCTGGTTAAAACTATCCAATGCCACTGGCAATAATTTACGTGATGTTTCAGTTGAAATCCCAGTTGGCTTACTCACCTGCGTAACAGGCGTATCAGGCTCTGGCAAATCGACACTCATTAACGACACTTTGTACCGCGTAGTTGCGCAGCATTTATATGGTAGCAATACAGAACCTGCGCCCTTTAGCGAAATTGATGGCTTGGCGTTTTTTGACAAAGTCGTTGACGTAGATCAAAGCCCAATCGGCCGTACACCAAGGTCTAACCCCGCTACTTACACTGGCTTGTTCACACCGATTCGCGACTTATTTGCAGGCGTACCAGAAAGTCGCGCGCGTGGCTATGGGCCAGGCAGATATTCGTTTAACGTAAAAGGCGGCCGCTGCGAAGCCTGTCAAGGTGATGGTGTGATTCGCGTTGAAATGCACTTCTTGCCAGACGTGTATGTGCCGTGCGATGTGTGCAAAGGCCAACGCTATAACCGCGAAACGCTAGAGATTAATTTTAAAGGCAAAAATATTCGTGAAGTGCTGGAAATGACTGTAGAGCAAGCGCATGAATTTTTCCAAGCGCAGCCAGTGATTTCACGCAAACTTAAAACCTTGCTAGATGTTGGCTTAGGCTATATTACGCTAGGACAATCTGCCACCACCTTAAGCGGCGGCGAAGCGCAACGTGTTAAGCTTTCACTGGAATTGAGCAAACGTGATACAGGTCGTACTTTGTATATTCTAGATGAGCCAACAACTGGCCTGCACTTTGCCGATATTCAATTATTATTGGATGTAATTCATCGTTTACGCGATGCTGGTAACACGATTGTGATTATTGAGCACAACTTAGACGTGATTAAAACTGCTGACTGGCTGATTGATATGGGCCCAGAAGGCGGCGATGGCGGTGGCATAGTGGTGGGAGTAGGTACGCCAGAAACCTTGGCTAATAATACACAAAGTTATACGGGGAAATACTTAAAACAGATTCTTTAAACCTGCTTAAAAGTTTTATCTATTACTAGGTTCAAAGCTTTTTAAGAGCCCTGATTTACTGGCAGGGTTAGTTAGGGCTTTCTAGTATTGTCGTCCAAACTGCTTTGCAATTTTTTAGTTGCCATTTTTTTTTGTTTAGCTAACGATTCTGATTGCCCCAGTAAGGCACCAGCAAAAAGCCAATGCATCATCCCCATACCAGTATTGGGAATAGAGTCAATTATACAAATAGCCAATATGATGGCTAGCGCCGCAAAATAAACCCTCTGTTGCGGGTTTTCAATATTTTCAATATTCTTGTGCGCGTAAATTAATGGAATCATCAATATTGCATAATAGAATATGAATCCTATGATGCCATTAACGCCAATTTCAATAATCCATCTACCATCAGTAATACTTAAATCTTTACCCCAAGAGTTGTAGACTCTATTTCTACCCCATCCATTCCAGCCAAAAAATGGTCTTTCTAATGCGCGCGCAAGTAAAATTTTTTCATTTCTAAATCTAAATTCTAAAGATTCTGCTCGTGCTGGGCTATATTGTTGAATATTGCTAATTATTTCATGATCTGGGAACACTCCTGTTGTATTAGCAACAGGGTATGTGAATATTAGCGCTGCCAGTATTAAAGCCCACTTAGCCTGCTTAACAGGCTTTAATTTAAAGATAAACAATATTGCTAACAAAACATAAGCTATAGCAGACCATGTTTTGCACAATATCAAGATAACAAATAAATATATAGTCGCTTTTGATGCGGAAAATATAGACACTCGCACTCTGTTTTTTTGTAATGCTATTGCTGCAATTAGGCAAGTAGAAATCCAAAACGCTAAACTCAACCCATGCCCATAAAAAACCGTTGGCCTGTATCCATCTCCACGCACCTGTTGCAAAAAATCTACATTTGAATACCCATATACCCAATTATGAAATTGTGGGCTCAATCTTAATTCAATCAGCATAAAAGGGGTATATATAAGCCCCATGAAGACTAACGATTTAAATATCTTTTCGTTATCTTCTACCTTATTTAAAAAATGTCTACCAAAAAAAAACGGCATAAATGAAAGTAGAGCTCTAACAACCGATGAAAAGACATCATGATGCGTCAATGCTGGGAAAAATTTATTTCCGATTACAAATGCATCAGAATTTAATTCTGCCGATATCGCCAATACCAAGAAATAGCCAATAAGTAATTTTGAAGGCAGCCCTGAAGGGAAAATACTAAATTTTTTATTTTTAATAACTAAGAATAACGCTAACGACATTGCAGTTAAAGACTCTCTGTCAATTGGCGGTATTAATGGGTAGTCAATTGCAAATCCGTTTGGTAAAAACATAATTGCAAGTGTAATAGAAAAAAATATCGCCTGCTTAGCAGGGTATTTAGAAAGCAACCAAAATATAACTAAGGGCCAGCTATAAAAAACTAAGTTGCCGATAATATTGGGCACAAGATTACCTTAATTGAAATTACCATACTCTAGAAATTAGCGCCTGAGTTTAGAAAAAAACAAATATATTAAAAATATTAGCAGTATCCATTTAAACACCTATTCTTGTGGAATATCTACTAGCCGCATTCTAGCCTGTATCGTTGCGGTGCGTCGGTTTAAATAACGTGTACTTCGGTGGTCATCATAAAAACGTGGGTTGGGAATCATCGCAGCTAGTTTTGCAGCCTGCGTTTTGCCTAAGCCTTTTGCTGTCGTTTTAAAGTAATGTTTAGCGGCAGCTTCTGCCCCAAATACGCCATTGCCCCACTCAATCATATTTAAGTAAATTTCTAAAATACGGCGCTTAGTGAGCATTTTTTCTAGCATGAATGTGATGGCGGCTTCTTCTGCTTTACGCCAGGGTGTGCGGCCACTGGACAAAAATAAATTTTTGGCAAGCTGCTGACTGATAGTCGAGCCACCGCCTACAATTTTGCCTTTTTTAATATTTTTATCAAAAGCCTTTTCAATACTTTCCCAATCGAAACCCTCGTGCTGTTTAAATTTAGCATCTTCACTCGCTATTACGGCGCGCTTGAGATGGGTGGATATCTTTTCGTAATCCACCCATTTATGCTTTAACTCAGCATCTGGCTTGGTTTCTTGAATGATAGCAAGCCTATCTTGCATAAATGCGGTTGAGCTTGGATTAAACTTAATCCACCAGCAAATATGCAAAAAAATCCATAGCTGATATAAAACCAGCCAGGTTAAAAATAAGACGATTACGCGATTGAAATATCCCCAAAAGCCAAGTGGCCTTGCATTAGGTTTGCTGTTAAATAGCCAGCGTAGCACTTAAGATTTTTCCATTTGCAGCGCTCTAACCATTTGAATAACTGGCTGCGTATCAGGCCTAACATTTCGCCAAATATAAAATGCCTCTGCCGCTTGCTCTACTAACATGCCCAAGCCATCGGCCACTTGCGCACCTGCTGCTCTAGCCTGCGCCATAAAAGGCGTTTCGCGGCCGTACATCATCTCGTAAGCTAAGCAGTTTTTTGCAAAGATACTACTTTGGATGGGTAAGGCAATATCGGCTAGACCTGTGGATGTGGCATTAATCACAATATCAAATTGCGCTTCAGCCAAATCATCAAATGCCTTTGCTGAATGAAGAAATGCACCATTAGATAATATTTTTTTATCCATGTTTCGCGCTTTATCTAGCGTACGGTTGGTGATAACAATCAGGCTTGGCGCTTCATTCAATAATGGATGCAATACTCCCTCTGCCGCACCCCCAGCCCCTATCAAAAGCACACGCTTATTTTGTATTGTTATTCTCAAGTTTTGCTGAATATCACTTACCAAGCCTATACCATCAGTATTGTCACCATAAATCACTCTGCGAGAAAAATCTATTGTATTAACTGACCCAGCATCAATTGCACGCTTAGTAGGTGTAAACAAATGGCGAGCTTCAAACTTAAATGGCACAGTAATATTTATGCCTTTGTAGCCTTGTTCAATTAAACCATTAACGGTTGACGCAAAACCATCTAGTGGAGCCAGAATTGCTTCATAGCTAATATTTTGATTAGTTTGCCTTGCAAACTCTGCATGAACAAATGGTGACTTACTGTGCGCAATCGGATTCCCAATCACAGCATACTTATCTGTCATAAATCAATTCGTCCACGGCAAATTGGCATGTTTCCAGCCATTAATCAATGTACGTTGCTTTGCTACATTCGCTTCACCCTCAAAGCCTTCTGCCATATTGTAAGCCTGGCTATAACCCAGCTCTTGCGCTACTAGCGCAGCGTTGTGGCTACGCCCACCAGTACGGCACATAAAGATAATCGTTTTGTCCTGACTCACCTGTTTTTGCAATTGCGCAGCAAAATCTGTATTAGCGACCATCCCTGGATAAAATGCCCACTCAATATGGGTTGCATTTGGCACACGCCCAACTAAATCCAGCTCGGCCTGACTGCGCACATCTATAAGAACGGCATTTTGGTCTTGCTGCAAAAAGTCAAATACCTCTTGTGGGGTTAACTCTCCCGCATAAGGTAAAAATTTACTCAAAGCGCGTTGTTTGGCTTTACTCATTAGCTCATTCAATAATTGCATTCCAATCTCCAACTAAAACATTTTGAATAAATTATAACGCGAAAAACTAAATGACAACCCCATGGTTTGGGTCGTACTTTTGCTGGTATTTATTTAGCACCAAAATAGTGCAAAATTACTTTATATGCTCAATAAATGTGCGCTACATTTTATGCTTATTTGCTAAGTGAATGCCACAAAGCCTCTTTTTGCTATTTTTAGCTGGCACAGTTCCTGCTAAAATAACTTGTTAAAAGTTTGTGTGCAAATATTTCCGTCATTTTGCGCCATACAATTTACTCAACGAATTACTAATCGTTACGCATCAATTAAAGTCCGCCATTTAGAATCTAGGAGAGATCAATGTCAGTTGCAAATGTAATGAAAATGGTAAAAGAAAACGACATCAAGTTTGTTGATTTTCGTTTTACCGATACGCGTGGTAAAGAACAACACGTAACTGTGCCTGTTTCAGCGTTTGATGAATCAAAATTTACTGAAGGCCATGCGTTTGATGGCTCTTCAATCGCTGGTTGGAAAGGCATTCAAGCTTCTGACATGCAATTGATGCCTGACGCATCAACAGCAAATATTGATCCATTTATGGACGAACCAACATTGATTTTAACGTGTGATGTGGTTGACCCTACAGATGGTAAAGGTTACGACCGTGACCCACGTTCATTAGCAAAACGCGCTGAAGCTTACTTAAAAGCCAGTGGCTTGGGCGATACTGCTTACTTTGGTCCTGAGCCAGAGTTCTTCATTTTTGATTCAATCAACTGGTCTGTGGATATGCACGGCAGTTCTGTAAAAATCAATTCAGAAGAAGCTGCATGGTCATCAAGCGAGAAATTCGAAGGCGGCAACACAGGCCACCGTCCAGCGGTTAAAGGCGGTTATTTCCCAGTTCCACCAGTCGACTCATTACAAGACGTTCGTTCTGCCATGTGCTTAACTTTAGAAGCGATGGGCGTGCCTGTTGAAGTACATCACCATGAAGTGGCAACGGCTGGCCAATGTGAAATTGGTACTAAATTCGCCACATTGACACAACGTGCTGACTGGACTCAAATCCTTAAGTATGTAGTACTAAACACAGCACATGCTTACGGTAAAACAGCGACATTTATGCCTAAACCAATGTTTGGCGATAACGGTTCTGGTATGCATGTTCACCAATCTGTATGGAAAGATGGCAAAAACTTATTC
The DNA here is from genome assembly GCA_021732405.1 of Methylotenera sp. Classification (GTDB taxonomy): domain Bacteria; phylum Pseudomonadota; class Gammaproteobacteria; order Burkholderiales; family Methylophilaceae; genus Methylotenera_A. The sequence continues at coordinate 2,585 of JAKFVB010000052.1, read as the reverse complement.
GCTGGTGACGGCTATGCTGGCCTGAGCGAGTTTGCTTTGTACTATATCGGCGGCATTATCAAACATGCGCGCGCATTAAACGCGATTACTAACCCAGGCACTAACTCATACAAACGTTTAGTACCCCATTACGAAGCGCCAGTGAAATTAGCTTACTCTGCTAAAAACCGTTCTGCTGCGATTCGTATTCCATTTGTGCATGGCGAAAAAGCACGTCGTGTTGAAGCACGTTTCCCAGATCCAATCGCAAACCCATATTTGGCATTCTCAGCATTGTTAATGGCGGGTTTAGATGGCGTACAAAACAAGATTCACCCAGGTGAGCCAGCAACTAAAGACTTGTACCATCTACCACCAGAAGAAGATGCATTGATTCCAACCGTATGTTCTTCATTAGAGCAAGCGCTTGAGTATTTAGATAAAGACCGCGAGTTCTTAACCCGTGGTGGTGTATTCTCTGAAGACTGGATTGATGCTTACATTGCATTGAAAATGGAAGAAGTGACTAAGTTACGTCAAACGCCACATCCAGTTGAGTTTGGTTTGTACTACAGCTGCTAAAACTTAACTTGTTTTTTGCACCAAAAAAGGGCGGCGCAAGCTGCCTTTTTTATTTTGCTCTAATTTTGAACCAAGTTTATAGAAATTAGGCATCATTTACATCTGTTCATACTCGTCAACCAGAATAACAAATACTTCGTTGCTAACTGTAACAGTCTCATCTAAACTATTGCTATGAATAAACAATTATCGTTTCTAAGTTTTATATTATTTGCTTTCATGATGCCTGCATTGGCGCATGCTGAAATTTATAAACATGTCGATGCTGAAGGCCGAGTCACTTATTCCAACGTTAAACTTAAAGGCGCCAAAAAACTAGATTTAGAGCCTGCTGATACTAACTTTGGCGGTGATAATAGCGAAACCAGTCGCGCTACCAATCGCGCGCCACAAACTAAAACAGCAACGCCTGCAAGCTTTCCAAAAGTAGATTCTGGCACACAGAATCTGCGTGACGCCAAACGTAAAGAGGTTTTAAGAGCTGAATTAGAAGCGGAAAAGCAAGCGCTTGCCAAAGCAAAAGAGGCCTTTATTGAGGGTGAGTCTAAGCCTGAGGTTTATCAAAAAAAGAATGCAAATGGTACAACGTCAACCTTTCGTAACGTCGCTAAATTTCAAGAAAAAATGGGTACTTTGCAGGCCGATGTTGATGCACATCAACGTAATATTGACTTGCTAACCAAAGAAATTGGCGCGAATAATTAATCTTTTACGCAAGCATTAAAGCTGGCTTGTGTCTTGCTTATATACAAGCAATTATTTTATTGCTGTAGTATTTAAGCCATGGTTCATAACGTTCCCTCAGGTTTTTCAGGTTTAGAACATCTCGCTACTGCGGTGATGCTACTTAACCATTCACATCTAGTCGTTTATGCCAACCCCAGTGCTGAAGTTTTGTTTGCTTTAAGCGCTACACAAATATCTGGTAGCCACATATCAGAGGTTTTTTTAAATTGCGAAATTTTGCAGATTGCAATAGATAACGCACTTAAAAATGACAGCCCATATCGCGAGCATGAATTTGCAATTACTACCGTGCGCCAGCAATCTTTCGCTGTCACTTGCACAGTAACGCCTGTTGAAATGAACAAAGCTTGTCTGCTACTTGAATTTCAGCAAATGGACCAACAATTGCGCATCGCACGCGAAGAGCGGATGTTGATTCAGCAACAAGCCAACTCGGAGTTATTGCGCAATTTGGCACATGAAATCCGCAACCCTCTGGGCGGCCTGCGCGGCGCGGCACAATTATTGGAACACGAGCTTCCCAACCCCAGTTTGCGCGAATATACGCAAGTTATTATTAAAGAAGCCGATAGATTACAAAGTTTGATGGATAGACTTTTGGTGCCGCATCGTGTGCCGAAATATGAGCCAACGAATATTCATGAAGTATTAGAGCGAGTACGTAGCCTATTGCTGGCCGAATCCCCTAATAATATCAAAGTGCGCCGCGATTACGATACCAGCTTGCCAGATTTAATTGGTGACCGCGAAAAGCTGATTCAAACTGTACTGAATATTGCGCGTAACGCGGTGCAAGCCATGCAATCCAACAGCACTGCAAATGCAGAAGTTATTTTAAGAACGCGCGCAGAGCGCCAAGTAACACTGGCCAAAAAGCGTTATCGCGTTGCCATTAAGTTACAAATTATTGATAATGGGCCTGGCATTCCTGCCGATATTCGCGATAAGATTTTTTACCCGCTGGTCACTGGGCGCGAGGGCGGTAGCGGCTTGGGGCTAGCTTTGGCTCAAACATTTGTTACGCAACATCATGGCATGATTGACTGTACTAGCCAGCCTGGTAAAACTTGTTTTACCATATTATTGCCTGTTGAAACGACTGTGATGAAGCATGCAAATATTCAGCAATAATAGTGGTTAAGTAGCAACTAAATAATGCAATTAATTTGATGTATTAATGAGAATAATATGAAACCAATTTGGATTTTAGATGATGACAAATCGATTCGCTGGGTGTTTGAAAAAGCACTAGCGCGCACCGATTTAGAGTTTAAAAC
>JAKFVB010000072.1 GCA_021732405.1 Methylotenera sp. | reverse complement strand
TATAGAGCGTCATTTTGGTTGTGCCAGCGACAGCCACAATCGTATCTACACCAGTAGAATTAATGCCTCTGGTATGAAATAAATCGGTTGCAACTAATAAAATTTTATCTTTTAGCACACTCATAAAAATGAGTATAGCATGAGATGAATAGCCTATGTAAATAGACTGTAAGGTAATAACTTTGCGAACAATTTAATAGTAAGCTATTAATTCGATTAAAAAAATATAATTAATACTATAATATTTTATACCGATAGGTATATACAAAAATCTATCTAAAAACTAATTAATAGAGTTTGCCATCAGCATAGGGGTGTAGTTGCATCGCACCATTGCCAGCATTTCATGTACCAATTTTTGGTCTTCTAAATTAGTGGAAATCTGCCCTTCAACAATATTTTGAAAGTATACTTTTTTATATGAATCTGGCAGTTGTAATGCCTCGATTAATTGGCAATTACCTTTACGCATTTGATTGATTTGGGCAATTAATGCAGATGTTTGTTCTGGGCTGGCAATAGCACTGGCATTTGTCAACCGGCTATCAGGTTCTACATAAGCGACATGTGGCACCACATCTACGTTAGTTTGATTCAATATTAATAAGCTGCCTGCAACAACTAAAGCACCTAAAAAACTAGCGGCAATTGCGTAAGCTGAGGTTTTACTGATGCGGTATTCGGGTATGGTTTGTGCAGCAATCAAAGCCTTGGCTGCATTTTTGGCATGACTCAAACTAGAAGTATGAACATAAGAAGAATCGCTTTTAGTGCTTACACTCATCTTTTCTTGGCTGGCTGCAATTGCCATAAAATATAGCTGGTTGGCTAGCATTTCTGGCATTATTGCGCCTGCCTTAGCTGCTTCTACTGTCAAAAAATCTTGCAATTTATGACTAACGACTAGCGTATCAAATGCTTGTTGGGTCAACTGCTCATGCACTACTGGCGCATCTAGCCAATCATCTAAAATATCAAATAAGCTTAAAAGCCTAATGGTAGGCTTGGCGCTAGATTTTTTTAGCATATGAATCAGCCAATCCGAATGCAGCAAATTCGTCTCTAAATTACTCATACTTAACCTTAAAAAATCTCTTAAAACGGCTTTACAACCACCAAAATAACCACGGCAAACAATATTAGCACGGGCGCTTCATTAAACCAGCGATACCATATGTGGCTGCGCGCATTTTTGCCAGACTTAAAATCACGCATTAATTTGCCGCAATAAATATGATAAGCGATTAAGCCAGTAACCAGCAGCAGCTTGGCATGCATCCAGCCGCCAGTAATACCGTAACCCAACCAAAGCCATAAGCCGAATGCTAATGCCAACAGAGCAAGCGGCAACATAAAGCGATATAATTTGTGCTCCATTAAACTTAAACGCTCCTGAGTGGCCGCATCACTCACCATGGCGTGATTGACAAATAAGCGTGGCAAATAAAATAAGCCTGCAAACCAACTGGTGACAAAAATAATATGTAGCGCTTTAATCCATAGCATTATTTGGCTAACTCAATATTTAATAGCTGGTGCAGCTTAGCAAAATCTAATTCGCCAATAGTGCGTTGTAAGCGATTACCTTTTTTATCAAAGACAAAGGCAGTGGGCGTTAAGTTAACACCACCAAACGCCTGCGTCACTTCAGAAAATCCATCATGCATCACAGGGAATGGCAAAGATTTTTGGCGTGTGTAATTGAGCACCTGTGCGGGTGGGTCATAAGGCATTGCCACCGAAATGATTTCAAAACCTTTAGATTTGTAAGTGTTATAGGTATTAATTAAATCGGGCATTTCCTTTATGCAACCTGGACAATCTGTTGCCCAAAAATTAATTAATACTACTTTGCCTTTTAAATCGGCCATACTGATTTTTTTGCCTTCAATTGTGGTGAAAGTGATATCAGGCGCTTGCGATTTGTTAGTCAAACTTAAGCCTAAAAAAATCAATAAAGCCAAAATGGCGATTGGGATAAGCAATTTCTTAACGATTAACATCATATAATTTTAACGTGTTTTTCATAGAATTTTTGAATAAATTATCTAAATAAAATTAAGCCTAATAACCACAGAACGCTTACAGTTATTTGCTGGTCTACAGCATGTTATAATCTCTTATTGAATTTAGTTTAATTTTAAAGCTTAAATGAACGCACCTACACCCGCTAAAATTCTACAAACCGAGCCAGCTCCTGCTGCGGCACGTCTGCGCGAAATACCTTATAACTACACCTCATTTTCAGATCGAGAAATTGTGATTCGGTTTTTGGGTGAAGAAATTTGGGACATTTTAAATGGTTTGCGCGGCGAGCGAAAAACAGGTCGTAGCGCGCGCATGTTGTTTGAAGTGCTGGGCGATTTATGGGTGGTCAGCCGTAATCCCTATCTGCAAGACGATTTATTGGATAATCCAAAACGCCGCAAAGCTTTGATTGACGCGCTTTATCACCGTATTAAAGCGATTGATGAGCGCAATACGATTAGCAATGGCAATGAAAAAGTGCAAAAGTTGGTAACAGCTGCCACCAAAGCAGTAGAAAAATTTGCAGAAGACTTTCGTCAAACTTATGATTTGCGTAAAAAAGCCTTAGCCAAATACAGCAAAATCACGCGTAAAGATAATATCCAGTTTGATGGCCTTGCTCGCGTTTCTCATGTCACTGATGCGACCGACTGGCGCGTAGAATATCCGTTTGTGGTACTGAATCCAGATACGGAAATCGAAATCGCCGCCTTGGTTAAAGCCAGTATTGAGCTGGGCTTGACTGTTATCCCTAGGGGCGGCGGAACTGGCTATACAGGCGGTGCGATACCACTGACGCCACTATCTGTGGTGATTAATACCGAAAAACTAGACCGTCATACTGGCGTGCAAATGCGCATATTGCCAGGTGTTGCACGCCAAGTCGCCACTATTGAATGCGGCGCAGGCGTTGTGACGCGTCGCGCGATGGAAGCAGCGACAGAAGCAGGTCTTGAATTTGCCTGTGACCCCACATCTGCGGATGCGAGTTGTATTGGCGGTAACGTTGCGATGAATGCCGGCGGTAAAAAAGCCGTGCTATGGGGCACTGCACTAGATAACTTGGCTTCATACCGCATGGTAACGCCAGACGCGACATGGATAGAAGTAGAGCGCTTAGACCATAACTTGGGCAAAATCCACGATATTCCCATGGCACGTTTCAAAATCAGCCGTTTTGATATCGATATGAAAACGCAGCTTGGTGAGCCTGAAATTATCAGCATACCTGGTCCTAGCTTTAGAAAAGTGGGCTTAGGTAAGGACGTTACCGATAAGTTCTTAAGCGGTTTACCTGGCATTCAAAAAGAGGGTTGCGATGGCTTGATTACCAGCGCCACCTTTATTCTGCACCGCATGCCTAAATATGTGCGCACCATTGCCTTGGAATTTTTTGGTAATGTATCGCACGCTGTGCCTGCGATTGTTGAGATTAAAGATTATTTGGATGCGACTGCCAAAGGCTTAAGTAATGGTGCAGGGCCTGCTGTGATTATGGCAGGTCTTGAGCATATGGATGAGCGCTATATCAAAGCGGTCGGCTACGCCACCAAAGCGGCAAGGCAGCAACGTCCTAAGATGGTATTGATTGCCGATATTGCCTCTGATGATGAAAATGCCGTAGGTGAAGTGGCATCTGCCATGGTGCGTATGTGTAACGCCAAAAACGGTGAAGGCTTTATTGCTGTTTCAGGTGAAGCGCGCAAAAAATTCTGGCTGGATCGTGCGCGTACAGCCGCCATTGCCAAGCACACCAATGCCTTTAAAATCAACGAAGATGTTGTGATTCCATTGCCTAAATTGGGCGATTATTCAGATGGTATTGAGCGCATTAATATTGAGCTTTCAATTGATAATAAGCTCAAATTGGTGGATGCCTTAGAGGCATTTATGCAGACCGAGTTACCGCTGCAAGCCGATGAAGATGGCAATGCCGATGCAGAAATGGTGCATTCTAAGCAATTGATTGCCTTGCAATTATTGCGTGATTTACGTGCCAAATGGCGCTTGATTCTCAATACGCTGGATGAACCAGTAAGCGTGTTAGGTGAGCTGGGCAAGCCGCATAGTCAATACGAAAATGTGTTCCGTGCGGTGCAATCTTACGATTTGCGTATCTCTTGGAAGCGCGAACTGAAACGCCCGATGGCGGAGATTTTTGCTGGCCGCGAATACCAAAAAATATTGACGCGTTTTGATGAAATTCATAAAGCTGTGCTGAAAAGCCGCGTCTTTATTGCCTTGCACATGCATGCGGGTGACGGCAATGTGCACACTAATATTCCCGTCAATTCAGACGATTATGGCATGATGAAGCAGGCACATGATGCGGTTGATCGCGTGATGGCGCTGGCTAAAGGCTTAAACGGTGTAATTTCAGGTGAGCATGGTATTGGTATTACCAAAATGGAATATTTGGACCAGGCGACGATTGATAACTTTACTGCGTACAAAAATAAAGTAGACCCAAATGGCCACTTTAACAAAGGTAAATTATTAGCCGGTTCTGGACTTGAGAATGCCTACACACCAAGCTTTGGCTTGCTGGAGCAAGAATCTATCATTATGGAACAATCAGCCATTGGCGAGATTGCCGATGATATTAGTGATTGTTTGCGTTGCGGAAAGTGCAAGCCTGTGTGCACAACGCATGTACCACGTGCCAATTTGCTATATAGCCCGCGCAACAAAATCTTAGGCACCTCACTATTGATTGAGGCGTTTCTGTATGAAGAACAAACGCGCCGCGGCATTTCACTCAAGCATTTTGATGAATTCAATGATGTGGCCGACCATTGCACTGTTTGCCATAAGTGCTTGAATCCATGCCCTGTGGATATCGATTTTGGTGATGTTTCTATCAAAATGCGTAATTTCTTGCGCGAACAAGGTAAGAAACAATTTAACCCAGGCACCTCTTTGGGCATGCTGTTTTTAAATGCAAAAGATCCTGCTACCGTTAAATTCCTGCGTACCACTGTTATTGGCTGGGGTTATAAAGCACAAAATATCGCGCATATGCTAGCGAAAAAATTTGGCCTGCTTAAAGATAAAATTCGCCCGCCTGCTACAGTCGGTAAGCCAGAAATCAAGGCGCAGGTGATTCACTTTATTAATAGGCCAATGCCTAGAAAAATGCAGTCTAAAACTTCACGCGCCATGCTGGGTGTAGAAGATAACAGCATGATCCCAGTGATTCGCAATCCGCAAAAAGTTACTGAAGACAGTGAAGCCGTTTTTTACTTCCCTGGCTGCGGTTCAGAGCGTTTATTTTCAAACGTGGGTTTAGCCACGCAAGCGATGTTGTATGAAGTCGGTGCAATCACCGTATTGCCGCCTGGTTACTTGTGTTGTGGCTATCCGCAGACATCAGCAGGCAATCACGATAAAGGTCAGGAGATCACGGCGGATAATCGCGTGCTATTCCATCGCGTTGCTAATACCTTGAATTATTTGGATATTAAGACGGTTATCGTGTCTTGCGGAACCTGTATGGATCAGCTGCAAAAATACGAATTTGAGAAGATATTCCCGGGTTGCAGGTTGCTAGATATTCATGAGTATTTGATGGAAAAAGACATGCGCTTGCAAATGGTGACGGGTACGCGCTATATGTATCATGACCCATGCCATAGCCCAATGAAAACCTACAAGCCGATGGAAGTGACTAATAAGCTAATGGGACAAGAAGTGCAACTGAATGATCGTTGTTGCGGTGAAAGCGGTACCTTTGCTGCTGCACGTCCTGATATTGCTACGCAAGTTAAATTCCGTAAGCAAGAAGAGCTGGAAAAAGGTATGAATAAAATGGGCTTAACAGTTGGTAATCCTGAGGAAAACGTCAAAATTCTGACCAGCTGCCCAAGCTGCCTGCAAGGCCTAGCGCGCTACGGCGATGATACTGGTATTGAAGCGGACTATATTGTTGTTGAAATGGCGAAGCATATTCTGGGTGAAAACTGGATGGAAGAATATGTGGAGCGAGTGAATAATGGCGGTATTGAGAAGGTGTTGTTGTAAAAGTTATGTTCAGCAAAGGGAATATTTTTATGTTAAAAATGGGTTTATTTTTAGTACTTTTACTTAATTTTACTTCTAGCTATGCAGAAATAATTAAGTATTTTCACGATGACGGCTTTATTACGTACTCTAGTCGTGACGTAGATATCAATTCAGACGAATTTAAAAATCCTACTAAAGAGCAATTAAAAGAATATTTTGATCTTTACAATCAACCGATGATCGGCTGGACTTTTAAAGATGGTGGTTTTATAAGAACAGGTAAAATAATAAAAAAAGAAAAATTAACATTAGAAACATTTGAGCAATCTGAAAAAAGAGCAGAAGAATTAGCTGCTAAAGAGTCAGAAGAAAGAATATTAAAATAAAAAACTTTAGAAAGAAATTACAAATCGGCGATTACGCTAATAAGGGACTTGTTGTTGAAATTAAAAAGCCGCAAAGATTCAAACTCAAAGTGAATTGAAATGGTACAGAATAGATGCATTATATGCTCTTGAGTAAATGAGTATAAATTATGTGTACACAAAGATTGTTTATGATTGAAATGTGGAAAAATGTAACGAGAGTGTCCCACTGACAGTCGAGAAATATGCGCATGCTGAGCGAGTAGGGGAGGCTAATAGAAAAAAGAATATTAATTTAATTAGTGCAGAAAAGTATGCCAAAGCTCTAATTCGAGACGGTTTAAAAAAAGGTTGGCTTTTGTAAGCCTTGTAACTCCTTAACTTAGTCAGATTAAAATTACTTAGCTAAAAGTAGTAACTTAATCATTTCCCTTGTGCTTTTTATGAAGCGGACTGTTTTAGAGTTGGTGTTCAGTACCTAGATGAATATGTGTTGCAATAGTTGACAATCAATAATCGTTTGAAATTATTTCAATTTTCTGAAGTACGTTTTCAAATTTTCTCTAAGGGCATGGGTATAAATGCCAATAAATACGATATGAATACATTAATCGCGTCTTTATAATTGACGTTTCAAATTCGGCAGTTGAAAGTAGACTAATAAAGAGATCGAAATACACCAGATGAAAAGCTGTATTTACAAGATTTTATGCTTAATATGCTGCCTGTCTGCCAGTGTTGCCCATTCTGCTACTTTGGTTGGCTGGTCAAGCATGCCGCTAAACACCTACACTGCAGGACCTTTCAGCCAGCATCAACCGAATGGCGGCTGGGCGCCTCCAAGTTCTCAAATTGTAGGTGGTTTTTCTGCTGCTGAAAAAGCTGCTGATGGAAGTTATCTATTTTTGATAGATACGGGATTTGGCCCGAAACCATCTTCATTGAGTTCTTTGTTAGGGTTGTATGCTTTAAAAATTGACTTTAACGACTTACAAGGCAACGATAAAAATACCAATGTTTCAAAACTGATCCGCTTTAACGACATTGACAATAAATTAAACTTCCCCAAACAGGCTGATTTTGAATTTTATGGTAACAATCCAAAAAATAATCCAGTCGATTCAATTATTAAAAAAGGCAAATTATTAACCGGCGGCGATATAGATCCTGAATCTTTTCGTGTCGATTATAAAGGTAACATTTGGGTTGGCGAGGAGTTTGGTCCTTTTTTGATTAAGTTTGATCAAACAGGAAAAGTTCTTAGGCAACAGATTTCCATTCCAAATATAACTTCACCCGAAAACCCATTATTGAAGCCTGGGGAAGTTCCGACCATCAAAACCACCGCGGGTTTAGAAGGGATGGCGGTTAATCCGCAAGGTAATAAGCTGTATCCAATGTTAGAAAAGCCTGTTATCGGCGATGCAGAAAAAACACTCAGAATTTACACGTTTGATGTTGATGCCGAACAATTTGAAGAAGGCTATTTTTTATATCAATTAGATGGAAATACAACTGAAATCAGGGAGTTAGTCGCGATTAACGACACAGAATTTTTAACGATAGAGCAAAATGAGAGTTGGGGAGAAGCATCCACACAAGTAAAAAAAGTATTTTGGCTTTCAATTACCGGTGTTGAAAAAAATGGCCATGTAAAAAAGAGACAACTAGTTGATTTAATGGATCTTTCTGATCCGGTTGATTTAGATCGAGATGGAAAAACGACTTTTGCATTTCCCAAGTTAACTATCGAATCAATTATCATTTTAGATAAAGATACCTTATTGATTACAAACGATAATAATTTTGGAGAAAGAACAGAGTTTATTAAAGTCCGTTTAAATGAATCTCTTAATTTAAAGCAGTTTCAAAATCTCAAATTAGATACAGATAAGTGGGAGTCGCGCGATAGAAATTATTATGCATGGAAAGGTTTCCATACAAAAAGCCTTGAATGGATTAATATCATAGCGACCTTTTTCATCCTTTTGATGATAGTCACAATCACTGTTCAAAAAATACATTTAAGAGCGGAAGGCGGATTTCACTGGACAATATTATCTACAATAATACTAATTTTTTTCTTATATAACTACCTTAGCCTGTATTTCTATGCAACCCAAAGGTTTCGAGACTTGTTTATTGAGTCTGGTTTGTATGAAAACCGAGGACCTTTACAACGTTCAATTATGATGGCTATAGCCGTGGCAATTTCAATGCTATTTTTTACGTTAATTTTCTTTTATAAAAATAAATACACAAAATATACGATGGCAGTGATGTGCATCTGGCTAGGTTTTAAAGGCACTCAGTTTGTGTCGTACCACCGCATAGACAATATTACAGATTACGTATTGGGTAGTGGGCGCGTGTTTGATTGGATAGAGCATTTTGTCATTCTATTACTCATTTTAGCCGTGTTTTATGATCGAAAAGTCAGTCGCTAAGAACATGTTCAATTATGGACTTTTGTTGAATGGATAAAGGAAGTTTAGCGTCATATATTGGTGATCCAACATTTGTTGGTTGGCTGACAGTGCTCATCTATTTTTTAGCTACTTTAAGATGCGTTTATAAAGCAATTGAATCTAAAAAAGCAGGTGGTAACTATCAATTTTGGCTTTTTCTAGCATTCTTTTTATTGTGTTTAGGCATTAATAAGCAGTTAGATTTACAAACATGGTTTGAGCATAGTATGAAAATGTCCGCTCAAGCGCATGGATGGTATGCGCATCGAGCTGTTCTACAACAAGTCTTTATTGCTTTATTTGCGCTTGGAATGATGGCCGTTTTGCTAAGCTTTAGGTTGTTCTTGGCCAATACTTGGAGAAATTACGCACTAACTTGGGTAGGCATTGTGCTATTGAGCCTGTTTATTGTCGTGCGCGCAGCCGCATTTAATCGATTGGATATATTTATTAACTATGAAATTTTAGGGATAAGTATAAATGTGCTGTTGGAAATCGGCGCGATTCTGTTAATTATCATTGGAACATTTTTCAATAAAAAACAGATTAACTCACTATTTGCCGATACGATTTCAGTAAGGGATTATGTGGAAATCAAAACTGAAAGTGATGTGGTCAGATGTCCACAGTGTGGCACTCAGCCCTTGTCAAAAACACGAGACGATAGGCTGTTTAAATGCCGATCTTGCGGATTCAAATACACGGTGCGTGTGATGAACGTTTAGACTGTCAATAATTGAGTCAACTCAAGTAAAATATTGCTATGAATTATTACCAAATTGCCAAGCCTTTACTGTTTCAATTAGATGCTGAAACCGCCCACGATATCACTTTAAAAAGCCTTAAATTAGCTGAAAAATCTGGTTTACTAATGTTTTATTCAGAACCACCGATTTGCCAGTTAAGACAAGTCATGGGATTGAATTTCCCCAATCCTATTGGTCTTGCAGCGGGGCTGGATAAAAACGGCGCAGTGATCGACGGTATGGCCGCATTAGGTTTTGGGTTTATCGAAGTAGGCACTATAACCCCGCGCGCTCAGCCTGGTAACCCCAAGCCGCGATTATTTAGAGTGAAAGAGGCGCAAGGCATTGTGAATCGCTTTGGGTTTAATAACTTGGGTGTGGATAATTTAGTTAATAATGTAAAATCTGCAAAATATCGTGGCATTCTTGGCATTAACATTGGTAAGAATTTTGATACGCCAATAGAAAATGCGGTAAATGATTATTTAATTTGTATGCAAAAAGTCTTCGCGTACGCTAGTTATATTACTGTCAATATTTCTTCGCCAAACACTAAAAATTTACGTGCTTTACAAGAAAAAGAAGCTTTATCCAGCTTGCTTGCCAGGTTAAAACTAGAACAAACTAAATTGGCGCAACAGCACGGTAAATATGTGCCAATTACCTTAAAAATTGCACCTGATTTAACGCAAGAGCAGGTAATTGAAATTGCGGATTTATTGATGCAACATCAGATAGATGGGGTGATTGCCACCAATACTACTTTAGCGCGTGATGCAGTTAAGGGCATGCAAAATGCAGATGAAACGGGTGGATTATCAGGCGCGCCAGTGCGCAATCAATCCACAATAGTCATTCAGCAACTTTCAAAGCAATTGCAGGGTGCGCTGCCAATTATTGGCGTGGGAGGCATATTAAGCGGCGCAGATGCGGTTGAAAAAATCGCCGCGGGTGCGAGTTTGGTGCAAGTGTATAGTGGGCTCATTTATAAAGGGCCAAAGCTAGTGCGTGATATTTGTGAAGTATTAGGCTAAAAAATCAAATACTTAACACTATTTTCGCCCTAAAAATAGTATTAAGTTGACTCAATTTCTATGCTTCCAATTTTATATTCTTACCGCCGTTGCCCTTATGCTATGCGTGCTAGGTTAGCGATTTATGCAGCCGATATTGCAGTTGAAATACGTGAAATAGTGCTAAGTGATAAACCTACGCATATGCTACAGGTGTCGCCAAAAGGCACAGTTCCAGTTCTGGTTTTACAAATGGGCCAGATCATTGAACAAAGTTTAGACATTATGTGGTGGTCTTTGCAGCAAAACGATCCGCAAGATTGGTTGGTTGGGGATTTCGACAGAATGCAGGCATTAATTGCAGAAAATGATACGCACTTTAAGCAAGCGTTAGATCGATATAAATATCCAGAACGCTACCCACAAATGGCTCAGGCAAAATATCGTCAGCAGGGAGAAGTATTTTTGCAGCAATTAGAAGTGCTGTTAAATAAACACGACTATTTGCTGAAAAATACTGCTAGTTTGGCAGATATGGCAATTTTTCCGTTTGTACGTCAATTTGCGGCTGTCGACTCCATTTGGTTTCAGGCATCAAATTATACGAAATTAAAAATTTGGCTAAATAATTTGGTTAACTCTGCTTTATTTGAAACTGTAATGAAAAAACAGCCAGCTTATCTTGGTTAAGCTGGCTGTTAAATTGACTTACATTTAGAGGCTATACCTCAGTTGCTAGTGCAGGCTCAGGCGAATGTTTATCCTGTGAAAAAACCAGTTTAACTTGTTCGCTATCATCAATATCCACATGCACTGCGCCACCATTGGATAATTTGCCAAATAACAATTCATCCGCTAAGGCTTTACGAATCGTATCTTGAATCAAACGCGCCATTGGTCTTGCACCCATTTGTGGGTCAAAGCCTTTTTTGCCTAGATAGGTTTTCAATTCATCACTAAAGGTTACATCCACTTTTTTCTCATGCAATTGGTCTTCTAATTGCATCAAGAATTTATCCACCACGCGGATGATAATATCTTGTGTCAAGCTGCCGAATGAAACAGTTGCATCTAAACGATTACGGAACTCTGGGCTAAATAAACGTTTAATATCCGCAGCTTCATCACCTGCCTCTTTAGAGTTTGTGAAACCAATGCTGGATTTTGATAGATTCTCGGCGCCTGCATTGGTGGTCATAATAATCGTTACATTTCTAAAATCCGCTTTACGGCCATTATTATCCGTTAAGGTGCCATGATCCATCACTTGCAGCAGAATATTGAAAATATCCGGATGCGCTTTTTCAATCTCATCCAATAACAATACGCTGTAAGGCTGTTTAGTAATCGCTTCAGTCATCAAACCGCCCTGCTCAAAACCTACATAGCCTGGCGGCGCACCAATCAAGCGCGAAACCGCATGGCGTTCCATGTACTCACTCATATCAAAGCGAATCAATTCCACGCCCATAATATAAGCCAATTGTTTGGCGACTTCAGTTTTACCCACGCCAGTTGGGCCGCTGAATAAGAAGCTACCAATCGGTTTATTGTTAGCGCCCAAGCCGCTACGTGCCATTTTAACGGCAGAAGTCAGTACTTCAATGGCTTTATCTTGGCCAAACACCACGGCTTTTAAATCACGCTCTAATGTTTTAAGCGCGCTACGGTCATCGCTAGAAATATTTTTAGGTGGAATGCGCGCAATTTTGGCGACAATGTCTTCAATCTCTTTATTACCGATGACCTTTTTCTGTTTGTTTTTAGGCAAAATGCGTTGCGCAGCACCTGCTTCATCAATCACATCAATCGCTTTATCCGGCAAGTGCCTGTCATTAATGTATTTAGCAGCAAGCTCTGCCGCAGTGGTTAACGCGCTGGCACTGTATTTTACTTTGTGATGTTCTTCAAAGCGGGTTTTTAAGCCTTTTAAAATCTCAATGGTTTCTGCAATGCTAGGTTCTACCACGTCCACTTTTTGGAAGCGACGTGAAAGTGCATGGTCTTTTTCAAAAATACCGCGATATTCTTGGTAGGTCGTCGCACCAATGCACTTAAGCGTGCCGTTTGAAAGTGCAGGTTTAAGCAAATTTGAAGCGTCCAGCGTACCACCGCTGGCTGCACCTGCGCCGATTAAGGTATGGATTTCATCAATAAATAAAATCGCATCTGGTTTTTCTGCTAGCTGTTTCATCACCGCTTTTAAGCGCTGTTCAAAATCACCGCGATATTTAGTGCCAGCCAATAATGCGCCCATGTCCAGCGAATAAACTGTAGCATTGGCTAATACTTCTGGGATATCTTTTTCAACAATGCGACGTGCTAAGCCTTCTGCAATCGCCGTTTTACCTACGCCTGCCTCACCAACCAATAGCGGGTTATTTTTGCGGCGGCGGCATAATGTTTGAATCACACGCTCAATTTCTGGGCCGCGACCGATTAATGGATCAATTTTACCAGCCAATACTTGGGTGTTTAAGTTAAGGGTAAAGTTTTCTAGTGCGCCATTTGGCGCTGCCTCCGCTTCAGACTCTGTATCGGCACCTTCAGGTTTTGCGTCACCCTCTGGAATTTTAGCGACGCCATGCGAAATAAAGTTAACCACATCTAAGCGCGTAATTCCTTGTTGATGCAAGAAAAATACCGCGTGCGAGTCCTTTTCACCAAAAATGGCAACCAACACATTAGCGCCAGTCACTTCTTTTTTGCCACTAGATTGCACATGCAACATGGCGCGTTGAATGACGCGTTGAAAGCCCAATGTCGGCTGAGTATCCACTTCTTCTGTGCCGTTGACTGTAGGCGTATGCTCTTCAATATAGTGGTTGAGCTCGGTGCGCAATACATCGAATTTTGCACCACATGCGCGCAGCACTTCTGCAGCAGTTGGGTTATCAATCATCGCCAATAGCAAATGTTCAACCGTAATCAGCTCATGACGCTTTTGTCGCGCATCCATAAATGCCATATGTAGGCTTACTTCAAGTTCTTGCGCTATCATTTGTTTACCTTAACTTTCATTCAACTGAGGCTGATACTTTCACTTCTTAGCTAATTTGCCACCAGCTTATGCTAGTACATTTTAATCTATCGCCAGCTCAGGCTGGCTCTGTCACACACTGCAACGGATGTTGCGATTCTTTAGCATGTATTAATACCTGTTTCATTTTGGTTTCAGCGATGTCTTGCGGATAAACGCCACACACGCCCACTCCCTCTGTATGCACTTTGAGCATAATTTGCGTCGCTTGTTCACGACTTTTATTAAAAAAACGTTCAATAGTCTCAACTACAAATTCCATGGGCGTGTAGTCATCGTTTAGTAACAACACTTTATACATCGCGGGTAATTTTGGTTTAACCGCGCTGGGTTTGATTGCAAGGTCTTGGTTAGGGTTTGTGTTAGCCATTTGCTGCTTTGTTAAATACTTAATTGTATTTTGAGCCGACTACAAAAAATTTCAAGCCCAATTTGAGTAGGGCTATTGAATTAGGTGTGAATTAGGTGTGATTTAAGGAAAGATTTTGACGCTTTTGACGATTCTATCTTGGGTTTGCATGATTTCAATCGTGTGATTGTTGATTCTAAAGCTGGTACTTGGTTCTGGGATGTCTTCAAAATGTTCAAGAATCAAACCGTTTAGCGTGCGCGGACCATCAAGCGGAAAGTTGAGATTGAGTTTTTTGTTCAAATCGCGCAGTGCGCTGCTACCATCCACCAGCCAACTACCATCGGCTTCCTTGCGGTAGCTGCCAACGCGGCTGGGAGATTGGGTTGTAAAGTCGCCAATCACTTCTTCCAAAATATCTTCTAGCGTGACTAAGCCTTTAAATTCGCCATATTCATCTACCACCAAAGCGATGCGTTCTTGGTTTTCTTGAAACTGTTGAATTTGCGTGTAAAGCGGGGTGCCAGATGGCACAAAATAAGGTTCACTGATAATTTCACGTAAGGCTTCTTTACTAATTTCTGCATCTTGCTGATAACTACGCAGTTGATTGATGACTTTTCGTACATGAATAATGCCGATAATTTCTTCATTATCGCCCTCGCGTGCAGGCAGGCGAGTGTGATGACTATTTGAAATGCGTTGTAAAATATCATCAATTGGCGCATCAAAATCAATTACTTCTACTTGTGTGTGTGCGGTCATTACGTCATCGACTGTAATTTTTTCTAGGTCAAACAAGTTCAGTAAAATGGTACGGTGCTTCTTTGGCATAAAGTGGCCTGCATCCGTCACGATGCTACGCAGCTCATCCATGGTGAGCGATTGACTACTTTCGCTAAAGTTAATATTAACTCTCAGTATTTTGAGCAAACCTTCTACAAACAAATTTACAAACCAAACCGCGGGGTAGAGCACTTTTAAAAGCGGATACAAAACATAACTGCATAAAATACCTAATTTTTCTGGGTAAGCTGCCGCAATCACTTTAGGCGAGATTTCACTAAAGACTAAAATGGCAAAGGTCACAGACAACGTGCCTATCATCAGCACCCACTCACCTTCGCCAAATAATTCAACGGTAATAATGGTAACCAATGTTGCCGATGCAGCGTTGGCAAAGTTGTTGCAGAGCAGAATGACACCAAGTAATTTGTCGGTTTTTGCTAACAGGCTGCTAGCTAAGCGCGCACCACGATTGCCTTCCTTGACCAAGTGCCGTAACCGATAACGGTTAAGTGACATTAAGCTGGTTTCAGCAACAGAGAAAAAGCCAGAGATAAGTAGAAGCAAGGCTAGAATGCCAAGCTGATAGGGGATCGGAATGTTATCCAAGTAGTGTAAAAATCAAAAATGAACAGGTGATTAGTTTACCTGTTCATTTACTTAAAAATCAAGCAGTTAAGTATGAATTATTGAATATTGCTATTAAGAAAGCGCTTCAGTTGCATTATCAGCATCTTTTTTATCAGACTCTTTCTTTTCCACATCGCCGATTAAATTAGCGCGATTCACACCCAGCCACATGGCGATTGGGCAAGCGACCAACACTGAAGAGTAGATACCAAACAAAATACCAATAGTGAGCGCTAAGGCAAAGTTATGTAGTACTTCGCCGCCGAATAGCAACATAGAACCCACCATAGTTTGTGTCATCAAGTGCGTAATCACAGTGCGGCTCATGGTACGGGTAATCGCATTATCAATTACTTGTACCACGTTGGCTTTGCGCATTTTGCGGAAATTTTCGCGTACGCGGTCAAACACCACCACCGATTCGTTCACTGAGTAACCCAATACCGCCAGAATGGCGGCCAGTACGGTTAAGTTAAACTCCCATTGAAAGAAAGCAAAAAAGCCTAAAATAATGACTACATCGTGCATGTTTGCAATGATGGCGGCTACTGCAAAACGCCATTCAAAGCGAATCGCCAAGTAAGCCATAATGCCAGCACAAACCAGCAATAAAGCCAAGCCACCGCTTTCATAAAGTTCATCACCCACTTGTGAGCCAACCGATTCCACGCGACGCACTTCAGCGGTTGCGTCTGCTTCTTTTAAAGCTTTAGTTACTGTTTCAGATAGTTGCGCAATCGACATTTCTTTTTTGAGTGGCAAGCGAATCAGTACATCGTGGCTGGTACCAAAATTTTGCACCGTAGCATCTTTCAAGCCGATTGAATCAACCGCTTTACGGATGCTATCGATATTAGCACTTTGCGGATAATTGACTTCCATCACCGTGCCACCAGTAAAATCTACGCCGTAATTCAGGCCTTTTGACCACAGAAAAAATACTGCGAGTAAAAAAGTGATGAGCGAGATAGCCGTGGTTAAACGGCCATAGCTCATAAACGGGATATCTTTTTTAATTCTGAATAATTCCATAATCTACTCTATCTAAAAAAAGCAGCTATTAAGCTTTATAAATTTGACCAATTGAAAGGCTAGCCACTTTACGGCGGTAGCCATAAATCAGATTCACAATCGCGCGTGACACTAAAACGGCACTAAACATTGAGGTGAGAATGCCTAAAACGTGCACCACGGCAAAGCCTTTAATGGGGCCTGTACCAAACATAAACAGCGCTAAACCAGCAATCAATGTCGTCACGTTAGAATCTAAAATGGTATCAAAGGCTCTATCGTAACCTGCATGAATACTGGCTTGTGGCGTGTTGCCATTGCGCAGTTCTTCGCGGATACGCTCATTAATCAGTACGTTTGCATCAATCGCCATACCCAGCGCCAGTGCAATCGCGGCTAACCCTGGTAATGTGAGGGTGGCTTGTAGCATAGAAAGAATCGCGACTAGTAATAACAGGTTAATGCCTAGTGCCAGCACTGAAACGCCACCAAATACCATGTAGTAAATCATCATCATCACCGCAATTGCGGCAAAACCCCACAGCGTTGAGTGCACGCCACGTTTAATGTTTTCTTCACCCATGCTTGGGCCTACGGTACGCTCTTCAATGATTTCCATTGGCGCTGCTAATGCGCCCGCACGTAACAGCAAGGCGATGTCTGTTGCTTCTTGCGTATTGTCCATGCCAGAAATCTGCACACGACCGCCGCCGATTTCTTCATTAATCACCGGCGCAGTAATCACTTCGGTATTGCCTTTTTCAATCAGCAAGATCGCCATGCGTTTGCCCACATTGTCGCGCGTCACGTTTTTAAATATGCCCGCACCACGGCCATCTAATGTCACGTTAACGATTGAACCACCTGTTTGGTTGTTAACACCAGGGCCAGCATCCGTGATACGGTCGCCTGTCAGCACCACATTTTTCTTCACTAAAATCGGGTTGCCATCGCGGTCTTTATAAACTTCATCACCAAATGGCACTTGGCCTTTGGCTGCCGCTTCAAGCGTTGCCAAGTCTTTTTTGTCTTCATCCACCATGCGAATTTCAAGCGTCGCCGTGCGGCCTAAAATTTCTTTGGCTTTCGCCGTATCTTGTACGCCAGGTAATTGAACTACGATGCGGTCAAAACCTTGTTGCTGAACGATTGGCTCAGCTACGCCCAGTTCATTAATACGATTGTGCAGAGTTTGCAGGTTTTGCTTAAGCGCAAACTCTTGAATTTTCTTTTTAGCGGCTTCGCCAATACTGGCGGTTAACACAAATTCTTTGCCATCGGTTGAATCGTTAAAAGTTAAATCAGGATAGTCTTTGCTTAATACTTTGCGTGCCGCCTCTAATTCTTTGGTATCGCTAAAGCGCACTTGTACGTTTTGGCCTTCGCGACTAATACCAAAGTAATTCACTTTTTCACGACGCAGCGCTGTACGGAAATCGCCCACATTGCTTTCGGCTGATTTATCTAATGCGGCTTTCATGTCCACCTGCAGCAAAAAGTGCACGCCACCACGCAAATCTAATCCTAAATACATCGGCTTGGCACCAATTCCCAATAACCAATTTGGCGTTTGTGAAAGTAAATTCAGTGCAACTGTGTAGTCTTTGCCTAGGTTAGCAATCAGTTTATCTTTGGCTTTGATTTGCGCTTCAGGGTCTGCAAAACGCACTTTTACGCCGCTTGCATCTAAGTAAATACCATTAAAAGGAATGTTGGCTAATTTAAGCGTTGCTTCTACCTTGCTTAATAAAGCGGCGTCTGCTTTGAGTGATGTTTTAGCTGGGCTGACTTGTACAGCAGGCGATTCGCCAAAAAAGTTGGGAACGGTGTATAGCAGCCCAATCAAAATAACAACGGCAATTAGAATGTATTTCCAGGTAGGGTAGCGGTTCATAAATGCGGCTCAAAAATACTAAAATTCAGATTAAATTTAGTAGTCAATTATTGGTTTATAAAAATGTATTGTAGCTATTAAGAGTTTAAATCGCTTTATTAAGCAAGGTAGAAGCAACGCTTAAATTAGCCAACATTCCTTTTAATGGTATTTACTTAGATGCAAGCGGCGTAAAAGTGCGTTTTGCAGACCCTGAAGCGCAAATC
>JAKFVB010000069.1 GCA_021732405.1 Methylotenera sp. | reverse complement strand
TAACATCGGCTGTAAGGGGCGTAGCCAGCGGCCCAACATCCAATACACAATCGCATTTAACAATATAAAAAACCCCAGCCCCACCCAAAACAAAAATCGCATTTTTGCCCATGCTTCGCGTATGGCGCCTGCAGGGTTGGGGGTGACGATTAACTTACCAAAACGAATCAAGCGCGTCACGGATTTTTCATGCGGGTTAAGCATATTTTCAAACCACTGCGGCGGATAAATATCTGAGCGGTATTTAGACGGCGGCGATTGAAAAAGCAATGCGCCGTTTAAGCTGTACAAATAAATTTCGTTACTGCGCACATGCCCCAAATGCTCTAAAAAGCGGCGCATCACATCATGCGTATAACCCCATTCAGGGTTTTGGATAGAACTCACCACAACCGTATCCAACAGCTGAACGGTTACCCTAGTTGCAGCTTCTACCCCTTCTTGAATAGAAGATTTTGTGCCTTTTAAAATAACGTACCCAACTGCTAACATAAACAACAGCAGCAAGGCAGTAATCAATAAATTCAGGCGAAAGCGTAAACTCATAAAAGTGACTCAATCTTCAATGGTAATGGTTTTAAATTCTGCAGGCACAGGTGGATATTCTAATTGCAGCTTTTTAAGCGCGCTGAATAGTAGGCGTGAAATCAATAAGTTACGATTCATTTTAGAATCAGCTGGCACCACATACCAAGGGGCATAACTAGTACTAGTAGCACTCATGGCACTTTCATACGCCTGCATATATTGCGGCCATAATGCACGCTCTTTTAAATCGTTTGGGTTAAATTTCCATGTTTTGGTCGGGTCATCTAACCTATCTTGCATGCGTGCTTTTTGCTCGGCTTTTGATATATGCAAATAGCATTTAATAATCACCGTGCCCGTTTCAGTTAATTGCTTTTCAAAGGCATTAATCTGCGCATAGCGGCGTTTACATTCCGCATCATCAATCCAATCATGCACTTTCACAATCAGCACATCTTCATAATGACTACGGTTAAAAATCACAATTTCACCTTTTTGCGGCACTTGTTTATGCACGCGCCACAAATAATCATGCGCTAACTCTTCATCTGTAGGGCCTTTAAAACTCGCTAAACGAATCCCTAATGGATCACACTCACTAAACACATGCCGCACCGTGCCATCTTTACCGCTGGCATCCATGCCCTGCAAAACTAGCAAAATTTTGTGCTTGCCCTGCGCGTATAAAATATCTTGTAATGCATTGATTTTACTGGCTAGCTTTTCTAGCTCCAACGCATCTGCTTCCTTAGTCTGTCCGCGCTCAGATTTATCGTCTGGCTTGATATTTTTTAACGAAAATTTAGTATTAAGTTTGATGCGATATTGTTGCAAATTGGGCATGATAAAAACCTTTAAATATTGCTGTTAATCTAACACAATGTATTGTCGCACTGTTCACCATAGGACTACCTTTTATGTAACAGAGGAAGTAAATCATGATAATACTTACATGCAATGCTTTAGCAAACCTTGTGCACTCGCAGGCAACGCCGACTGGCTAAAAATCGCTTCCACCTCTAGTGCGCCGATGTCTGTTGTGTGATGCTTGTCAAAATGACAAATATATCGTTTAATTTAATACGAATAAGCTTTTTGCGCATAACCCTTAGCGCTTAGATTAGTGATTGTGGTTAATTAATCGGATTAACAACAATTAAGCCAAATTATGTGTAATTAAATTTATTTAATAATTGGTTTAATTAAGATTTTGCATTTTTTAACAAAATTAACAATCTACCCAACTTAAAAGATTAAGTTCGCATTTGGGGTCTACTTCGCGTTGGAGCTTATGGAATCAGCATTTCGAATTGTTCTATTTTCACTCCTTGTAGGTCTCAGCTTTTTAGCTGGAAGATTCTATGATGAGTTGTCAAATTCTTGGCGGTGTCCTATAAGCGTTACAATCACTAATGAATCAGAACAACCCGTAAAATCCATAATTATTTCTTATTAAAGAAATTAAGAGCAAATAATGTGTATCTGCTCTAACCCATCATTCAAGCGGAGCTCGCTAAGCCACACGTCTGCTTAATTCAAAGCCATCATAAATATGACGACAAAATATTTGGTCGCAATTCACCGACACAACGATTATGACCCGTTCGTTTCTGAGGACGAGGCGATGTCGCGTGATATCGACGCACTAAACGATGAGATGATGGCGGCTGGTATTATCATTTTTGTTGGCGGACTGCGTCCTATTAATAGCGCAAAATCACTGCGTGTACAGAATAATGGTGAGATTCTTATTTCTGATGGACTTTATTTGAATACTGAAGAACACGTAGGTGGTTTTTGGGTGCTGGAAGTAGTTAACTTAGAGGAAGCATTGGCATGGGGGCGCAAGGCAGCAATCGCTTGTCGGGCATCAGTAGAGGTTCGCCCATTTCATTAGCGGCGTGCTAAATGACTAGCTCAGTTTTTTTGCAGGCTGTTTTTTTACCATCCTACGCCGTTAACTTAGGCGGCAAGCGCTAAAGCGCTTACCTCATTCAAACTTTAAACGCCCGCTTTGTTGATGAGTTTATTCCAGCCCACAATGCCCGCTTTCATCACGCGCGCATCTTTGTAACCCGCTTCAATTGCCCGCTCTGCCGCCGCGTGCGATGCTTGGCAATAGCTGTTGTAGCAATAAAAAACCAAGGTTGTATTTTTGTCTTTTGGCAGCTCGCTTATGGCGTATTTATTATAAGAAGTGAGCAATATCGCGCCAGGAACCACACCTGCATCTGTACGCGCATTTTCGTTATTGGCATCTAAAATCGCCACGGTTGCGGCTTTGCTATCTACAAATTGCTGCACTTCTTTGACTGATATCTCTTTTACTGCCTCAGTTGCATGCACAAAGCCTGCAAATAATAATCCTGAAAAAATCAGTGCGTTAAAAAAATGTTTCATGTGGGCTCCAAATTAAATATTGTGCATAATCTGACTTAATTTTGCACATTAAGTTACATTAGTCTGAAAGTTTTATTCAAACTTACATCAAATTAGGTATAAAAAAACTACCATTTAGTTTTAAACTATTTATATGAAAACATCTAACGTTTTATCTGCCAGCCTTGCCATACACGCGGCCATTGTTGCCAACGAATCCGAAATCGAATCGCTAGACCGCGCCATTGGTGATGGCGACCATTACATTAACATGAAGCGCGGTACAGAAATTATCGCGGGCATGTATAACGAATTGCTACCTTTGCCTGCGGATGAAGTGCTTAACAAAATCGGTATGAAATTGCTCAGCACAATTGGTGGCGCTTCTGGTCCGCTGTTTGCCAGCTTTTTTATGAGCATGGCAAAAGTCATCAAAACAAATGGCGGAAATAATCCGCTTGAAATCGCCGCTGCTTTTGCCGCTGGCGTGCAAGCCATTATGCAACGCGGCAAAGCCAATCTAGGCGAAAAAACCATGCTGGATGTGCTAATTCCCGTTTCCACTACATTTACGTTGAGCGCGGCAAAAGGCAAAAACTTAACCGAAATTTGTAAAGCAATTAAGCTGGCGGCGGATTCGGGTTTAGAATCAACCCGCGATTTAGTTGCCACCAAAGGTCGCGCCGCTGGTTTGGGAGAACGTGCAATTGGGCATTTGGATGCAGGCGCAAAAAGCTGCCAAGTGATGGTCAATACCGTGTGCGATTTGCTGATAAAGAGTTAACTTTTAAAGGTAAAAATTGAATGAAAAAATTTGTTAACAATGTTGATAATTTATTAGCAGAAAGCTTATCTGGCTTTGCCAGCGCGCATCAAGAGTTAGTTGATTTGTACTTAGAACCCACTTATCTAACACGCAAAAACTTAACACTTAAAAACGGCCGAAAAAACAAAGTCGCTATTATTTCAGGCGGTGGTTCTGGACACGAGCCATTGCACGCAGGTTATATTGGGTTTGGTATGTTAGATGCCGCCTGCCCAGGCCATGTATTTACCTCACCCACGCCAGACCAAATGATTGCCGCAGCAGAAGTGGTGCATGGCGATAAAGGCGTTTTGTTTATTGTTAAAAATTATGCGGGCGATGTAATGAATTTTGAGATGGCGGCAGAAATGCTGCCTTTCGAAAACGCAACGGTTTTAACCAGCGACGATTGTGCCGTGATTAATAGCACATATACGACTGGCCGCCGCGGCGTAGCTGGCACCATGATTGTAGAAAAATGCGTGGGCAGCTTGGCAGAAACTGGCGCCGATTTGCAAGCCTGCAAAACGCTAGGTGACAAAGTAAATACGCGCACTGCCAGTATAGGCGTGGCTTTAACCAGTTGCACAGTGCCTGCCGCAGGCCGCCCTACTTTTGATATCGCCGACTCTGAAATTGAAATGGGTGTGGGTATTCACGGTGAGCCAGGTCGCAGACGTGAAACTATGCGCGAAGCAGACGCCATTGTAATTGATTGCGTGGATGCGATATTGGCGGATTTTAAAGCTAGAAATTTAAGTGTTGATAATGAAGCTTTGCTATTAATTAATGGCTTTGGCGCAACGCCGTTGATGGAGTTATATTTAATCTACAACACCGCCGCAAAGTTGTTTAGCAAACATGGCGTTAAAATTAGCCGAAGCTTGGTGGGAAATTACGTAACCGCGCTGGATATGGCTGGTGCTTCTGTCACGCTATGCTTGCTAGATGATGAAATTAAACAACATTGGGATAGCCCAGTGCATACGGCCGCTTTGCGCTGGGGTATGTAATTCAAATATGGAATTAAATTAAGATTCCCAGCCTGCGTTTTTATCTACCCACTTCAAGCTAATCCAATACCAAATCGTCATGGGAATCATCATGGCAACCCAGCTCCAGTCATCAATTAAAAATAGTTTATACACCACTGCGTTTTTTGAAAATTGCACCCAGGGCACGCAATATAAGCTAAACACCACGCAGAATATCACCATGATTAAAGCCATTTTGCGCGTGTGCACATTGGCGTAAACCAGCGTTACCCACAGTGGTGTTTTGTCGATTTTTTTCATTGCTTGCTTTCAATTTTGATTAGCCTGAATCTTAACGCAAAACTTAGCGTGTGCGTTATTGCCTGCGCATGATATTCTGCTAGCCTTAATTTATTTAGCAGCTTAAGCCATGACAACCACGCAAACATTTATACCTAGTAAAGATGCTTCTTTAGAATCATCAATCGCCACCCTACAAGCCAAATTATTGGCGTTGAATATTCATACCGAAGAAAAATCTTGGTTAAATGAGATTGAAGGTATTTAGTCTGTGCATGTGATTGATAGAGATTGTCCGCGTTTATTCACTAACGGTAAAGGCGCATCACAACTGGCTGCCAGAGCCAGCGCATTAGGCGAATATTTTGAGCGTTTAAGCACAAACTACTTTTGGACACATTTTTACTTAGGCGAAAAAATAGCCAATAAAGATTTTGTGCATTACCCAAATGAACAATGGATTCCGCTAAAGGGTGAGAAATGGCCAAAAGAATTATTAACGTCAGAATTGCAAAAATTTTACAACCCAGAAGGCACCTGTCCTGCCAGCAATTTAATTGATTTAAATTCTGGCAATAAAGAACGTGGCATCTGTGCCATTCCTTACACGCGTTTGCGTGATGGTAAAAGCGTATTATTTCCAGTGAATTTAATCGGCAATTTATATGTAAGCAACGGCATGAGTGCCGGCAACACCATGATGGAAGCGCGCACCCAAGCATTGGCAGAGATTTTTGAGCGTGATATTAAATACAAAATCATTCGCGAAGGCATTTGTTTGCCGGATGTGCCTGAAAGTGTATTAAACCGCTACCCACGTATTGCCGCTGGTATAAAAGGTTTGAGGGATGCAGGTTACGGTATTTTGGTGAAAGATGCTTCACTTGGCGGCCAATATCCTGTGATGAATGTCACGCTATTGCATCCAGAGGATCAAGGTTGTTTCGCCAGTTTTGGTGCACATCCGCGTTTTGAAGTGGCACTAGAACGTGCGTTGACTGAGTTATTACAAGGTCGCGCGATGGATAGTTTGAAAGGCTTTGTGGCACCGGGTTTTGATATGGAAGAAATCGCGGATTCACAGAATCTGGAAATTCACTTTGTAGATTCCAGCGGCGTGATTAGCTGGGATTTTTTGCGCAGCACGCCAGATTATGCATTTGTGGATTGGAACTTTGGTACAACGACACAGGAAGATTACGACTGGTGCGTCAATAATATTCATGACAGCGGTCACGATATGTATATCGCGGACTTTACGCATTTAGGCGTTTACGCCTGCCGTATTTTCGTACCGGGCATGAGCGAGATTTACCCTGTAGAAGAATTGCAATGGGAAAACAATACCGTTGGCAATCTGGTGCGCCCTTTTGCATTACGTTTGCCAGAACTTAACCAAGCTGAATCAGCAGAGTTATTAGAGACCTTATTGGATTTAGAATTGGCGGATGAATTACCCGTGACAACATTAATCGGCCTGTGCGCAGACCCGAATACGACATGGGTAGATTTACGTGCTGGCGAATTGAAAACACTTGCCGCGCTTGCTGCTGGTGATACAGATGAAGTGTTAGAAGGCTGTGCTTGGATTGCCCAGTTTGGCGAACTGCCCGAAAAACGCGCCCGCGTTTACCGTTGTATTGACAATTTCGTGCAAATCAAAGAGTTGGCAGATTCAGAAAATACAGCTGAGTTTGAAGAGAATTTAAGCTTAATGTACGGCGCAGAAACCTTGCAACAAGCGCATAAATTATTAAACCGTGAAGAGCAGTATTTTGGCTTAGGAATATTAGGCGCGAATATGGAAGGCAGTGCTATGCACCAGCGTTTGCTTGAGGCTTATGGTAAAGTTTGGAGGTGATTAAATTGAGTACTAAAAATGAATACTCTAGGTTTCGAAGATGATATTAAAATAAGTAAACAAGAAATTGCTAAGATTCAATTAGTCGAGGCAATAAATTTATTTTTATGTGGTAAATATCTATGTGCAATTACACTTGCTGGTGCAGCTGAAGAAATATTAGCGCGTCTTATTAATCAGCAAGGTAAGCCTTCTGTTATCGAAGAGTCCTTTGAAGCCATTCAGGCAGCTCGTAAAAAAAATGCTTCCATTATGAGCGGAATGCCAAGAAATGAAATTTTTAACTATTGGAATACATCTAGAAATATACTAAAACACCATGGGAAAACATCTGATGAGTTTGTAACAATTAACCTTTTTGATGAGGCATATTGGATGATACTGAGAGGGCTTACTAATGCTAAGAATCTCGAAATACACATCAGAAACCAAACTGATTTTGAGAATTGGTTAATAATTAATATTAACTTGTAATTTTAGGATAAATAAAATGAATAAGGCTTTCATATCATTCGTCGCACTGACAAGTATAGCTTCAACAGATGCTCAAGCATGGGGTGCCTTGAAGTCGCAGGAAGTTAATGGCTTCAGCCGCTATTGTGGTTATAGTGATGGAGGAGTTTTAACAGTTGGCAGTACTGAGTTATGTCCTACAAATAACTCAAATAGCTCACAAAACACAGGGTCACCTATAATTAATATAGAAAATAGGAATGGTGGATTTGGGTCACTTACGGGCCAAAAAATTAATGGCTTCAGTCGTTACTGTTCATACTCTGATGGAGCAGTTTTAACAGTTGGTAGCACTGATTTATGTCCTATTACAAACCAATGAATATAATTCATTGGTTTGGCCAAGTAGGGTGGGTTCTTGAACCCACGCGCAGAAGAGTTTGTTAACTTCATACCGCGTGGATAAACAAGTTACCCACCCTACTTTGTTTGAGAAAAAATCTGGTTCCACAGACTTGTTACC
Source organism: Methylotenera sp. (assembly GCA_021732405.1). Classification (GTDB taxonomy): domain Bacteria; phylum Pseudomonadota; class Gammaproteobacteria; order Burkholderiales; family Methylophilaceae; genus Methylotenera_A. Next base: position 10,790 of record JAKFVB010000069.1, on the reverse strand, counting down.
GCAACAATATGCGGCATAACTAAAGCCTTTTCCACCCTGCTGTGCGTAACCCCTTGCAGCTTAAGCGCATGCTGCATTTTGCGAAACTCCCTGTAGGCGATCACCACATTTTCTGCGGCTTGCACTTGAATAATATTGAGTGACGCCAGCCGTTTTAGCAACGCAATATTGCCGATATTTTTGCTTAGTTCTGGATATTGTTTTGCATAAGCCAGTACTAAAAACTGCACCAAAAATTCCACATCAATAATGCCGCCAGCATCATGCTTAATATCAAATTGACCGGCGTGCGGTTTGTGGCTGGCGCGCATTTTTTCGCGCATTTCTATTACCGATTTTTTCAGCGTTTCTGTATCGCGCTGCTGGCTTAACACTTCAACGCGCACTTGCTCAAATGCGCTGCCTATATTGGCATCACCTGCAATCCATCGTGCTCGGGTCAAGGCTTGATGCTCCCACACCCATGCTTTAGTCAACTGATATTCTTTAAACGCAGCAATGCTGCTAACCAGCAAGCCGCTATTGCCATCTGGGCGCAGTTGCAAATCGGTTTCGTATAGCAAGCCTGCATTGGTTAAGCTGTTAAACCAGTTGTTAATACGCTGCGCAAAGCGAGCATAAATTTCGCTGGCTTCTGATGCATTATCATCATAAAGAAAAATAATATCTAAATCAGACACATAGCCAAGTTCTTTACTGCCCAGCTTGCCATAGCCAATCACGGCAAATTTCGGCGTAGCAATATGTTTAAATTTCAGGCTGTCCCAAATGCTTTGCAGGCTTACTTGCAAAATCACATCAGCCAAATTACTTAAATAATCGGATAAGATTTCCAGTGGCAGCGCGCCTGCTACATCTTGTGCAGCAAACTTTAAAATGGCGGCGTGTTTAAAATGGCGCATGGCGTCCATTTGCGCTTCTGTGTCGCCTTGCAAATGCTGCATTTTTTCGGTCAAATTTAGTGTTAAGTCTGCAAAATCTGGCTCTTCGTATAAGGTGCGCGAATCTAATAGCTCATCCAGCAAAATAGGATGCGCCGATAAATATTGCGCTAACCAAGGGCTTGCTGCGCATAACTTAATCACCAAATTTAAAGCCTGCGGATATTCTGCCAGCAAGGCCAAATAACTAGCGCGGCGGCAGATATTTTCTAACAGGCTGATTGCACGCAATAAAGCAATATCACTGTTTTCTTCTTCTGCTGCAATCTCAATCACCAAAGGCATCAGGCAATCAAAACGTTGGCGGCTACTTTCAGGCAATTGCTGATAGCGGCTACTGGTGCGTAGCATTTTTAAGCGCTGCAAGGCTTCATTGGCATCTGCATAACCTGCATCTGATAATGCCTGCATGGCAGCACCAGGCTCAAATGTTTGTTGCCACAGCGCCTGATAAAGTGATGCTGATTTATCTGTAGTTTGAGATGAATTCGCGCTGGGCGCTTCAGCATTAAAGGTGGCATCAAAATGCTGTTGTACGATTTGCCTATGCTCATTCAATTGCGCTAAAAAACTATCCCAATCGGCAAACTGCATGGCCTTGGCGATACGCGCACGCGCCACATCATTTTTGGGCAAATCCTGCGTTTGTTGGTCGTCCACATACATCAGGCGATGTTCTAGGTTTCTTAAAAAAGCATATGCTACAGTTAGTTCGCTGACCGTTTTTTCAGGCAGTAAGCCTTTGTTTTGCAAAAGCTTTAATACTTGTAGAGTCGGTTTTATTTGTAAGCTGGTATCCGTTCCGCCGCGAATTAACTGAAAAACCTGCGCAATAAATTCAATTTCGCGAATACCGCCACGGCCTAGCTTAATATTGTCTTGCAGACCTTTTTGCAACACATCGCGCTGGATTTGCATTTTTAAATCGCGCAGACTGGTTAATGCGTTGTAATCCAAGTACTTTCTAAATACAAAGGGCTTTAAGAGCTTGGTCAGCTTGTCTTTTGGCCCTGCCACTACACGGCCTTTTATCCAGGCATAGCGTTCCCATTCACGGCCATTGTTTTGGTAATACTCTTCCAGCGCATCGCAATTGGGCACCAAAACGCCTTCAGAGCCAAACGGCCGTAAGCGCATATCTACCCTGAACACAAAGCCATCTTCGGTCACATCATCCAGCGCCGAGATGACTTTTTTGCCCAGTTTATTAAAAAAGTCTTGATTGCTAATGACATTGGAAGCACTTGAGGTTTCACCCACCGCTTCAAAGCTAAAAATCAAATCCACATCGGACGATACATTTAGCTCAACACCTCCCAACTTGCCCATGCCCACCACAATCATCTGCTGCGGCAAACCACTATCGCTGCTAGGCTTGCCATATATGTCTTCTAGCAAAATCGAGTGAAAATTCACAGCGGTTTGAATGGTGATTTCGGCTAAGTCAGAAGTAGTTTGCATCACCTCATTTAAATCGCACAGTTGATTCAAATCGCGATAAATAATTCTTAACAAAACGCGCTGGCGCAACTGCCTTAACGCTTTTTTTAGTGATAATTCATCACTTATTTTTGCATCATTCAGAAAAATCTGCATGTTTTCAAGCGTATAAGTTTGCGCATGATTATGTAGCAAATCTTCTAGTATTGAGGCATCTTTTGCCAGCAAACGCCCTGCATACAAACTGCAATAGACTAAGTGTTGTAATCCAGCCTCAAAACGAGTTGGCGCTTGGGTTTGCGATAAGTATTTATCCAGTGTTAGCATGTTATTTTTAAGGTAATATGACGTTTGACCATTTGTGTTACATCTTACCTTAATCATTATTATAAAAATTATTATGTCATTACGATTAATGACAAATTTGGGAGTTGCGTTGCATGGCTATTGAATCTGTTTTAACCGAAAACCGCGTATTTCATCCAAGTGAGGCTTTTAAGGCGCAAGCAAACGTAGCGGGCTTAGATGCATACAATGCACTTTGTGCAGAAGCCGAAGCCGATTATGAAGGTTTTTGGGCAAAATTAGCGCGTGAGTTATTGGTTTGGCATAAACCATTTACAAAGACTTTAAACGAATCTCAAGCACCTTTTTACAAATGGTTTGAAGACGGCGAATTGAACGTTTCAGTCAACTGTTTAGATAAACATTTAGCCACAATCCCTAATAAAACCGCGATTATTTTTGAAGCAGATAACGGCGATACAAAGACAGTCACTTACAAAGAGCTTTATCATCAAGTGTGCCAGTTCGCCAATGGCTTAAAAACGCTGAATTTACCACTTGGCGCGCGCGTTATTATCTATTTACCAATGGGGATAGAAGCCATTGTGGCGATGCAAGCTTGCGCGCGCTTAGGTTTAACGCACTCTGTGGTGTTTGGTGGCTTTTCTGCCAAAAGCTTGAATGAGCGCATGATTGATGCGGGCGCAGTGGCGGTGATTACGTCTGACGGACAATTCCGTGGCGGAAAAATCTTGCCTTTAAAATCCGCCGTGGATGAAGGCATTGAAATGGGTGGGTGTGATGCCATTCAACAAGTGATTGTGCTAAAAAAAACAGGGCAAGACGTTGCTTGGAACACAAGAGATATCTGGTGGAGCGACTTAATCGCTGGGCAAAAACAAGAATGCGAGCCAGTGATGGTAAACGCAGAACATCCGCTATTCTTGCTCTACACTTCAGGCTCAACAGGTAAACCAAAAGGCGTACAACACAGCTCTGCTGGATATTTACTACACGCGATGAACACCATGCGCTGGACTTTTGATGTAAAACCCAACGATGTGTATTGGTGTACGGCCGATGTGGGCTGGATTACTGGCCACAGCTATGTGACTTATGGCCCATTGGCGATGGGCACGACACAAGTGGTGTTTGAAGGTATTCCTACCTACCCAAATGCTGGTCGTTTTTGGCAGATGGTAGAAAAACATAAAGTGTCGATTTTTTACACTGCACCAACGGCTATTCGCTCACTCATTAAGTCTAGCGAAACTGACCCTAAAACCCACCCAAACCAATATGATTTAAGTAGTTTGCGGCTATTAGGCACTGTGGGCGAACCGATTAATCCAGAAGCATGGATATGGTACTTTGAGCAAGTGGGCGGCGGCCGTTGCCCTGTTGCTGATACCTTCTGGCAAACCGAAACAGGTGGCCATGTCATTACGCCATTGCCAGGCGTGCATCCCCTCACACCAGGATCGTGTACTATGCCGTTTCCTGGCATTGCGATTGATGTTGTAGATGAAACCGGCAAAGATTTGCCTTGGGGCACGGGTGGCTTATTGGTGATTAAAAAGCCATGGCCTTCAATGATACGCACTATTTACAATGATCCAGAACGCTTTAAAACCAGCTACTACCCAGTAGATTTGGGTGGCAAATTGTATTTGGCTGGTGACGGTGCCGTGCGCGATGCCAACACAGGCAATTTCACTATTATGGGCCGCATTGACGACGTATTAAATGTGTCTGGTCACCGATTAGGCACGATGGAAATTGAATCAGCGCTAGTTTCAAATCCATTAGTGGCAGAAGCCGCTGTTGTAGGCAAACCGCACGACATCAAAGGTGAGTCTGTAGTTGCTTATGTGGTACTAAAAGGCTCCAGACCAACTGGTGAAGATGCTAAAAAAATTGTTGAAAATTTGCGTAATTGGGTAGGAAAAGAGATTGGCCCAATCGCTAAACCAGATGAAATAAGGTTTGGCGATAACCTACCAAAAACCCGCAGCGGAAAAATTATGCGCAGACTTCTACGCTCACTGGCAAAAGGTGAGGAGATTACATCTGACATCTCTACATTAGATAACCCAGCAATTCTAGAGCAATTGAAAGGAGTCATTAAATAGGAGTTTTTTCTTGAAAGTAGTTTACTATCAATATAGTATCAATTATTAATATCAAAAATTATTTAAATATATGATTGTAAAAAAAATTGTTCGTAAATTAGGTCTGAATCTTAACCAAGCAGAAGATTTTGGAATTGTAAATCCACAAGTAGTGAGTAAGAGAATTCCTAAAATTATTCACCAAACTTACTTTACCAAAGAACTAGCACCTGAGATTGAATTAAATATACAAAAACTAAAATCTGAAAATCCAGAATGGGAATATAGATTTTATGATGACAACGATATTGAAGAATATATTACAAAATATTATCCTGAAATAGTTAATTTATACAAAAGAATAAATTCAAAGTATGGCGCAGCGAGAGCAGATTTATTTAGGTACCTTGTAATTTACAAAGAAGGTGGCGTATATCTTGATATTAAAAGTAGCACATCAAAGCCTTTAAATGAGATTATCAAGCTGGACGATCAGTTTATACTTGCGCACTGGAGTGTCGATGTTATCGGAAAGCACATCTATAATGGAAAGATTCTGGCTGAGTTTCAACAGTGGCATGTTATATCTGTTAGTGGCCACCCTTACCTAAAGGCGGTTATCGAAAACGTTTGTAGAAACATAAAAGTTTACAATGTATTGTTTCACGAATCAGGATGGTTGGGAGTGCTTAAATTAACAGGTCCTATTGCATATTCATTGGCAATATTACCCATATTAAATCAACATCAACACAGAATTGGTATTGATCAAGAGTTTGGTTTAGTTTACAGCATTTATGGAAACAACTTTGACAAACATCGTGAGCTTTTTAAAACCCATTACTTAAGTTTAAAAGAATCAATAGTAGAAGAACCGAAGCTAATAAAATCAATAACACCTATTGTGCTTAGATTAAAAAATATAATTAAAAGCATCATTTTTTAGCTAAAACGCCTCTATAAGATAAACTTAGTAGCAGGTTAAAACTTAATAAAATCATGTCATTAAACTGCATTAAAAAACGTAAACTAAACTAGCCCGCATTTTTACTCCTAATTTCATACTCTATTTTCATTACACCGCTATTACCGAAAAAATTATTATGTTTTAAAAATACTACTGAAGTAGCGAAAAAAGTTAATAGGCCGTAATAAATTAATCCATTCTAAATTGGATTGGCAAAACCACAGAATACTCTCATTGATGACAACTTGGCCACCGCTCAATAAAACCATATAATGATTTTTATGCTCATACAGAGCAAGTAAAGAAGACGCTTAATTAGTCACACTAAATCCCTTTAAAATATAAACTTATGGCAACGATGCGCTATCCCATATTTATTTTTACCACGAATATATAACTTGACGAATAGACGAGTAAATTTTAAGTATTGAATGGTTGGCGCGGTATCAGTATTTTATTTGCATTGCTCGGTCATTGGCTTCCTTTATGGCCAAAACATGGCAAATTAACACTGCAATTACTGCCAAAGGCATCGTGATTTTCTTTATTTATCAGGCTTTTTAATCACTGTCATTTTGCTAAAAGATCAGTATATTGGTTGTTTTTTAAGGATTATCTGGCTGGCATGGCGGGTTATGCTTATTACGTTTTTAATTACCAACGTACTAAGCAATGTTTATTTTACGCATTTTCTGTTTTACGCTGACTGGCCTCCCATGTCGTTAGCCAATCAAACGGGGCGTTTTTGGAGCTTGTGCGTAGAAATGCAATTTTATATATTAATTAGTATTTTGGTCGCTACTTTTGAACAGCGCACATTTTTTATATTCCTACCAATTCTGTGTTTTAATAACTGCTTACCGCTATTTTACTCATACACCTATAAATATTAACGCGTAATATCGTATCGATGAAATTTTGGCTGGCTATGCCTTAATGCTTATTTACCATCATGATACCCATACTTTAAAACGCCTTATTGATCAATTAAATATTTGTATTTATTCCCACTATTGTTCTAACCGTGCGCCCTGAGGTCGGTTAGCAGCGCATTTTCGTCTCTATATGGCATTACTAGTCGTTAGCGCAAGTTTTTTTGGCAATCAAATAACTTCATATCACCCTTGGCTTAAAGGGCACTTATTATTTCATATTGTCAGCGTATTCTATGCGGTATACCTTACTTGCATTGGCCTTGCTCAGACTTGGCTGGGCGAAATCGAAACCTCAGAGAGGTAATTGAAACGTCATTTACTATTGACTTCCGTATTTGCGCTGACGCATTTATCTACCTTTTATTATGAGAAATATTTGACTAAATTAGATAAAAAGCTAAAAACACAACCACCTAAACCAGATGCAATGAAAGTTAGCTTGAATTAATCTGACAAAATTTAATACCAGTTGAAGTAAAGCCCACTTGCGATAATAGTTAATCGCATAAGTAGTTAGGCTAATGTAAAATAACGCTTTTATTCTTACCAAGTTTATTGCATGAGTTCGTTACAACAAGAAATCACACGTCGTCGTACATTTGCCATTATTTCTCACCCTGATGCGGGCAAAACCACCCTCACCGAAAAACTATTGTGGTTTGGGGGTGCTATTCAAGTCGCGGGTGAAGTACGTGGGCGCAAAGCGGCACGTCATGCCACATCGGATTGGATGGAGCTAGAAAAGCAACGCGGCATTTCTGTCACTTCATCTGTAATGCAATTTCCCTATCGTGACCATATGGTAAATCTGTTAGATACACCAGGCCATGATGACTTTTCAGAAGATACGTATCGCACATTAACCGCAGTGGATTCTGCTGTGATGGTGATTGACTCAGTCAATGGCGTTGAAGCGCAGACCATTAAATTGCTGAACGTTTGCCGTATGCGCGATACGCCGATTATCACGTTTATTAACAAGTTAGACCGCGAAAGCCGCGCGCCGATTGAGTTGCTAGATGAGATTGAAACCACACTTGGCATGGAATGTGCGCCGATGACTTGGCCTATCGGCATGGGTAAATCGTTTCGCGGTGTTTATAACTTAGTGAATGACAGCATTCTGTTTTTTGATCCGCGCGCCGATAAAGGCACATCTGAGACCATACAGGGCTTAGATAATCCGCGCCTGGATGATCTAATCGGTCGTCAGGCAGGCGAATTGCGTGTTGATATTGAGTTAGTGCGTGGCGCATCCAATGAATTTAATGCCGAGCGTTATTTAAATGGTAAGCAAACGCCTGTGTTTTTCGGTTCTGCGGTAAACAACTTTGGTGTGCAATCATTACTGGATGCGGTTGTGGATTTATCGCCTGCTCCTCTTACCCGCCAAACTGCAAGTCGTGCTATCCCACCAGATGAGGCGAAATTTTCAGGGTTTGTCTTCAAGATTCAGGCTAATATGGACCCAAAACACCGTGACAGAATCGCCTTTCTGCGTGTATGCTCTGGCCGTTTTGAACGTGGCATGAAAATCAAGCAAGTTTCTACTGGCAAATTAATGGCAGTTAATAACGCCATTACCTTTATGGCGCGCGACCGCACCACCATGGATGAAGCCTATTCAGGTGACATTATCGGCATCCCCAATCACGGCACGATTAAAGTGGGCGATACATTCAGTGAAGGTGAAGAACTGAAATTCACTGGTATCCCTTCGTTTGCCCCAGAGTTTTTCCGCCGCGCACGCTTAAAAAATCCGCTTAAAATGAAGCAATTGCAAAAAGGTTTGCAGCAATTAGCCGAAGAAGGCGCTTCACAACTGTTCCGTCCTTTATTATCGAATGACTTAATTTTAGGTGCGGTAGGATTATTGCAATTTGACGTAGTTGCGCATCGCTTAGAACATGAATATGGCGTGGACGTGGTATTTGAAAGCTACGATTGCTACACTGCGCGCTGGTTACGCGGTTCAGATGCTGATTTGCGTGCTATTGCCGATAAATACGGTTTTAACGTGGGCTTAGATGGTAATGAAGAATATGTATACTTAGCACCAAACCGCGTGAACTTACAAATGGCAGAAGAGCGTTACCCTGATATTCAATTTTTGGCGACCAGAGAAATAAGTTAACCAGTAAATTAGCTCAAAATTGACTGTGTCAATCACGCCATGTTTATTTGGGCGTTATTCATTTTAAATGTTAAGGAGTTAATCTAATGAAATGGCTCAATACTGTATTTTTTTCTGGCATCACCTGCTTAGCTGCTTTATTAATCACCGCACAACAAGCCCATGCCGAGCCAAGCCAAATAAGTAAGGCTACTACAAAAATTGAAGCTAAGCAGGTGTTAAGGAATATAGCGTATGGCCCAAATAGCGCTCAAAAAATGGATATTTACATTCCGCCCAATGTGCATAATGCGAATATTATTTTTATGGTACATGGCGGGGCATGGCGCAATGGTGATAAAGCAATGCGTAGTATCGTCAAAAATAAATCACAATTCTGGCTAGCCAAAAATACTATTTTTATATCAACCAATTACCGCCTGTTGCCAGAGGCTGACCCGCTTACTCAAGCAGAAGATGTCGCCAATGCAATCGCCTTTGCACAAACCAAAGCCAGCGAATGGGGCGGTAATCCTGAAAAAATGATTGTGATGGGCCATTCTGCAGGGGCACATTTGGTCGCATTAATTGCAAGCGCACCAAAATTTCAAACTAAAATAAAACCGATTTTAGGCACAGTGCTGCTAGACAGCGCTGCTTTAGATTTGCCTGAATTGATGCGTTCTAGTTCACTACCTTTATATAAAAAAGCGTTTGGTAACGATGAAAATTATTGGCAAGATGCTTCGCCCTACCACCAACTGAACAAAAAAATTGCTCCCGTACTAATTGTTTGTTCTAGCAGGCGTGATATTTCCTGTCAGCAGGCGCAGGCTTTTTCAAAAAAATTAATCAGCGTGGGTGGTGTATCTGAAGTACTACGTGTTGACTTGTCGCACCTTCAAATTAATGAGCGATTAGGCTTACCAAGCGACTACACTCATAAAGTGGATAATTTCATGACGCATTTAAACGAATGAATCCTAAATAGCCAAGCCTAAAAATAGTCCACTAAGGTCATATTGCCAATCTATTTGCTTATGCTAGTATCGACTTAAACGTTAACTGACTTAAAAAATATGCAAATCATCAATGTAAGTGATTTAACAACGCAGTGGAATTGGTTACGTGATGAGTTTAAGTACACTGATGATGAGTGGCATCATTACTCAAGTTTAGCGGTTAATTTACCTGCATTTTTAGCTAAAAAAGATTCTATCGCGCGCGTCATTGCCGCTGGCAAAGCTGTCAATTTAGCCCGAAAAAAACCTTCAATTCTGGTTTCTCACGGGCCAAGACCAGCCTTATATGCTGGCAACCTGGCAAAAATGCTATGCCCTGAAACACCGCATCTTGTGTATTCATTTAACTTAACAGATTTACCCAGTGGCAAGCAGCATAGCCTGATGAGCAGGGCTTTTCAGCAACCAACCAAATTTGTGAGTTACTCTAATCTAGAGCGCAAACTGTATGCGGATTATTTTGATATTCCAATTGAAAAAATTGATATGCTGCACTGGGCGGTGCATGCGCCAAAAGTGGATTTAGCGGAAGCGCCAATAGTGTCTGGGCGCTATATCTGCGCTTTGGGTAGTCAAGGCCGAGATTACGCAACGCTAATTGCTGCCATGAAAAAACTGCCGCATATCAAGCTGGTTTTAGTCGCAAGCCCAGACTCAATTGCCAACTTAACCATTCCAGACAACGTAAAAGTTCACACCAATATTCCATTAGCACAAGCGCGCAATCTCTTGGCGCACAGTGCATTTATGGTGTTGCCGCTACGAGATAGCCAAGTGCCTTGCGGTCACGTGACAATTGTTTCTGCTATGTTTTTTAACAAAGCGATTGTGGTGACCAATTCTTTAGGCGTGCATGATTATATTTTTGATGATAAAACTGGCCTATTTTGCGAACCCAAGAATGCCGATGATTTATCCGAAAAAATTAAAATGTTATGGGATGATGCTGCAAAAAACGCCCAGCTTAGTGAAGCTG
>JAKFVB010000090.1 GCA_021732405.1 Methylotenera sp. | reverse complement strand
GCTGCGTTGGTATATGCAACAAACAAAAATATTGCGGTGTTATTAATTGAACAAAAGATAGATGGTTTTGAAGCGCATTTTTTCCTCAATTAATGGCGATGCTGGAATGAAATATCTACTCGCAGCTTTAAGCTTGCTTATCGCCAATCCTTCTTATGCGGCGAGTATTAAGGCATCTTATGTGGTGAATGCGATAAGCGTTATTATCCTGTATCTAGCATTCTGCGGCTGGTTTGTATGGAGACATCAGCAAAAGGCCGCTCAACATCTGCTGGAAAATAATTTAGTCAACGCTAATGCAAATATGCGAGATGCATATTGCATATTGATAGCCTATGCTAGCCAAACAGGTAATGCTGAGCAGCTTGCCAAAAAAACAGCAGAATCCCTAAAAGCTGCAGGCTTGGCGATTGAATTACATCCGCTTTCAAAAATTAATGCTGTGCTGCTGCATACTTTTACGCGCGCGCTATTTGTTGTAAGCACCACTGGTGAGGGCGATGCGCCCGATAATGCGCGTGAATTCTTAACTGAAGTCATGCATCCGAATGCAAGCTTACCCAATCTTAAATACGGTATTTTGGCTTTAGGCGATGCCAGCTATACCCATTTTTGTGGGTTTGGCCACACGCTTGCAGCCTGGCTGCAACATACGCATGACATCCCTTTATTCGATATGGTAGAAGTTAACCGCAACGATGATGGCGCATTAAGACATTGGCAATATCAGTTAAGTGTCTTAGCACAAGATACTGAAATGGCTGACTGGAAAACGCCTGATTATCAACGCTGGAAATTAACCAGTCGTATACAGTTAAACAAAGGCAGTGTAGGCGCACCTGCTTATCATTTAAGCTTGTCGTCGCAGAAGAAAAATATGCGCTGGCAAGCGGGTGATATTGCAGAAGTCGGCCCGCGTAATTCACCACAGTCGGTGGATAGCTTTTTGCAACATCTTGGTTTGGATGGAACTATTCAAACAGAATCAAGCATGACATTACGCGATGCGTTGCAAGATAAGCTATTGCCGCATGATGAAGCTAGTTTTAACGTGCTAAATGGGTTAAGTATTGAAGCCATTTTGCTTACATTAAAAACACTGCCACATCGCGAATATTCAATCGCCTCCATTCCGCAAGATGGCCAGCTGGAGTTACTCGTTCGTCAAACACATTATGCCGATGGACGGTTGGGAATTGGTTCTGGCTGGCTGACGGAATATGCAACAGTCAAGGGAGAAATTGCCTTACGTATACGTGAGAACACCGCATTTCATCCACCACCTAATGAAATTCCACTGATATTAATCGGAAATGGCACAGGTATCGCAGGTTTAAGAGCACATTTAAAAGCGCGTATCGTAGCAGGGTTGGGCAATAACTGGCTTATCTTTGGTGAACGCCAAGCTTCGCATGATTTTTACTTTAAAGATGAGTTGCTCGATTGGCAAAATCAGGGCTTAATTACAAGGCTAGAAACCGCTTTTTCACGCGACCAAGTTAACCGAGTTTATGTGCAAGATATTGTAAGTTCATCTGCATCTGAGATTAAAAAGTGGGTTGCAGATGGTGCTGCGATTTATGTATGTGGCAGTGCCAGTGGCATGGCGCCTGCGGTGCATAATCACTTGCTCGAGATTCTTGGCGAAGCCACATTATCCGCATTGACCGCATCTGGTCGATACCGTCGTGACGTCTATTAATCAAATCAAGCTAATCTGCAACCTTGACGGCACGGATAACATTAACCATGATATCTATAGTGATTTTTTTTCAGATTGAAGTAAATGATAGGCATTTTATTAGCTGCAGGCTTTTCACGTAGATATGGCGATTTGGATAAGCTTTTACAGCCACTACCAGACGGCCGATTAATTGCAATTGCATCAGCCGAAAGTTTGATGCAAGCAGTTCCAACTAGTATCGCTGTGCTCAGGCCAGAAAATAAAGTGTTAGCAGATTTACTTTCAAGCAGGGGAGTTAACCTTGTATTTTGCGGTAAAAATGACCAAGAAATGTCCGATAGTTTAGCTACTGCGATTCGCTTCTCAGCTCAATTTTCAGCTTCTGATGATGGGTTTGTGATTGCACTTGCCGATATGCCTTATATCCAACCCGCCACAATTAGCTCTGTTACAAGGCACTTAAAAGCGGGCGCTGCAATCGTTATCCCCACTTACCAAGGCCAGCGCGGGCATCCTGTCGGATTTTCTGCCAAATTTCGCAATCAATTAGAAAGCCTAAAAGGAGATGAGGGCGCGCGGTCTATCATTAAACGCTATCCTGATGAGGTAACTCTATTCGCATGTGAAGATGCGGGAATTTTAGCAGATATTGATACGCCAGCTGATTTACGCCAACAACTTTAAAGCTAATTGATTCAAAGCCTTAAGCTTCGCAGCGCGCCTTATTAGTATGGCTAATTTGGCTGATATCATCAATAAAGCCAGCACCCATTTTAAGTTGCTGCGCACGCACCTGAATCAACTCTGCCAAAATAGCGATAGCAATTTCTGCAGGGGTGCGGCTACCTATCTGCAAGCCAACTGGGCCGCGTAGAGTAGCAATCTCAAGCTCATTCAAGTCAAACATGCGCATGCGTTCGCGGCGTTTTTCTTGGTTTTTGTGTGAGCCAAGCGCGCCTACATAAAACGCGTCCGATTTAAGTGCTTCTAATAAAGCCATATCATCTAGCTTGGGGTCGTGTGTCACCGCCACAATCGCCGTATGCGCATCTGGGTTGATTTCTAGTACTACATCATCTGGCATGCCTTTAACCCAAGTGACGCCTTCCACGTGCCATTCCTCACGAATCTCTTGGCGTGGCTCACAAATTAGCACATCAAAATCCAATACTTGTGCCATGCTCGCTAACGTAGAGCCTAATTGATTAGCGCCAATAATAACCAAGCGCCATTGCGGGCCAAAGTAGGTATGAAACCAATCGCCATCAATTTTAGGCAAACCTTCTGGTAACACTTGCATTAATTTAACTTGCCCAGTTTTTAAATTAACTGAGCGCTTCATTAACTTACGCAATTCTAAAGCTTGAACCAGAGATAAAAGTTGTGCAACGTCGTTTAATGGCTCAGCCACAATCTGCAAACGGCCACCGCACGGAATATTAAATCGCTGCGCTTCATCGCGGCTAATGCCATATTCCATGATAGCCGGCGTTTTGGGTAAAACTTGATTGCGCGCCTTATCGGCTAAATCATCTTCAATGCAGCCGCCAGAAACAGAGCCGATTAAATGCCCATCTTCGCGCACCACCAGTATGGCGCCCGGCAAACGTGGGGCAGAGCCCCATGTTTGTACAACGGTGAACAGATGCGCTTTATAGCCGTTTTTCAGCCATTCCAGCGCGTGGTTTAATACTTCTAAATCGGCCGACTTCATAATTTAAGCCAGTTGATTGCCGATAGGTAAAGTACGGATGCGTTTGCCTGTAGCAGCAAAAATCGCATTGGTCACCGCAGGCGCAACTGGCGGTAAGCCTGGCTCACCCACGCCACCCATTTTTTCGGTACTCTGCACAATATACACTTCCACTTTAGGCATATTGGCCATGCGCATGACTTGATAATCATGGAAATTAGATTGCACCACCTTGCCATCTTTAAAGGTGATTTCACTTTGCAAAGCCGCGCCCAAGCCATATGAAACCGACGATTCCATTTGCGCTTTTAATGAATCTGGATTTACCGCAAGGCCGCAATCAATCGCAGAAACGATACGATGCACTTTGACTTCGCCATCAGTCACAGATACTTCTGCGATTTGCGCCACAAAGCTACCAAAAGATTCATGTACGGCAATACCGCGGAACACGCCTTTAGCTAGTGGCTTATTCCAATCGGCTTTTTCTGCCGCCAAATTAAGCGCTGCTAAATGACGCGGATGGTCTTTAAGTAAAGCACGGCGATATTCTAAAGGGTCTTTTTTAGCCAAGTTAGCCATTTCATCAATCAAACTTTCCATCACAAACGCAGTGTGGCTGTGCCCAACTGAGCGCCACCATTGCACTGGAATAGTTGCTTGAACAGTGTGCAAACTTATATCGTAATTGGGAATGCTTTTTAAATAAGGCGAGTCAGCAGCGCCCTCAACAGAAGTCGCATCAACCCCATCTTTAATCATAAAAGCCTCAAAAGAGGTGCCTTTCATAATAGACTGGCCAACAGCCACATGCTGCCATGCAGTTGGCATGCCATTAGCATCCAAAGCGATATTCGCTTTGTGCAGATACATGGGGCGGTAATGACCGCCTTTTACGTCATCTTCACGGCTCCACACTGTTTTAACAGGCACGCCAGCCGCTTTAGCGACTTGCACGGCTTCTGATACAAAATCAGCAACTGGATTCGCACGACGACCAAAGCCGCCACCTAAAAACACAGTATGAATGCTGACTTGCTCTGGCTTTAGCCCTAATATTTTTGCTGCCGCTAGCTGGTCTGTGGTTTGCATTTGCGTGCCAGTCCAAATTTCGCAAGAATCTTTTTCAATTTTTACTGCGCAGTTAAGCGGCTCCATTGGCGAGTGTGCTAAATAGGGCAAGGAATATTCAGCCTCTATAAGTTGCTTGGCATTCGCTAGCGCTGCTTTTGTGTCACCTGCTTTAGCCGCAGGCAAGCCTGCTGTTGCCGCCATTTTTCGGTACTCTTCAAGCATTATTTTTGAATCAAGTTTAGCGTTAACTCCTAAATCCCAATCCACTTTCAACGCTTCACGGCCTTTCTTCGCCGCCCAGTAATTGTCGGCAATCACTGCCACGCCTGTAGGCACTTGTATCACTTGGCGCACGCCTTTTAATTGCTTGGCGGCAGTTGCATCAAAGGTTTTAACCGTTCCGCCAAACACTGGAGAACGTGCAACCATTGCCGTCATTAAGCCTTCAAGATGGATATCTTGGCCAAATACTGCCGTGCCGTTTATTTTTTCAGGGCCATCCAAACGTTTAGTGGCTTTGCCAATAATCTTCCAGTCTTTTGGGTCTTTTAGAGTGACTGTTTTGGGTGTTTCAATTTTGGCTGCAGCTTCTGCTAAATCGCCATAAGGGATTTTTTGATCACCACTGATTACAAAGCCGTTCTCTGTTTTAATACTTTCAACAGCTACGCCCAATTTTTCAGCTGCGGCACTGACTAAAAGTGCGCGCGTTAATGCACCTGCTTGGCGGTAACGGTCAAACTCTGACCATGTGGTAGAAGAGCCACCAGTGATTTGAATGCCGTAAGTCGTATGGATGTATGCTGGGGCACTAGCCGCATGTTCTACTTTTATGGTGCTCCAGTCTGCATCAAGTTCATCAGCAATCAGCATCGGCAATGTTGTCCAGATACTTTGTCCCATCTCGCTATGTGCAAGCATGACGGTAATCGTGTTATCACTGCCTATACGCAAAAAAGCGTTGGGCGCTGGTAACTTAGGTGCGTCTTTAGCGCCATCTGGGGCGACATCAGGCGCAGCGCCCGGCATTAAAAAGCGTTTGGCGTATGGAATACTAAAGCCAATAATCAGGCCGCCCGCAACAAGGGCAGTGGCTTTTATAAAAGTGCGTCTGGAGATATTAATCGGGGCATTCATGGTCGGCTCCTTAAGCTAATTTGCTGGCAGCATTGTGAATCGCAGCACGAATGCGCGGGTAAGTACCACAACGGCAAATATTGCCAGTCATGGCTGCATCAATATCGGCATCGCTTGGTTTTTGATTGGTAGCGAGCAGGGCGGTAGCCGCCATGATTTGTCCAGATTGGCAATACCCGCATTGCACTACGTCAATCTCACTCCATGCGGATTGCACTGCTTGGCCAATTTTCTGGTTTTGCATGTCTTCAATGGTCGTGATTTTTTTGCCTGCAGCGGCGCTCACTGGCGTAATACAGGAGCGAATCGCTTGCCCATCCAAATGTACAGTACATGCCCCACATAGCGACATACCGCAGCCGAATTTGGTGCCTGTTAAATGCAGAACATCCCTCAGTGCCCACAAAATCGGCATATCATCTTCTACGTCGAGTTGTTGTTCTTTGCCATTGATATTCAAAGTAATCATGCTGTTTGGCTCCTTGATTTTTCGTTACGTTTTTTTATTAAAAATTCTGCTGTAAAAATGGGTTAAGTTTTTTGACATAATCGCATAGTGTTAGCAACCATAATATGGAATAATTTGGAATTGATAATTCCAAATTATGGATTAATTGTTCCGGTTAATTAAATCATGCAAAACCAACTAGAAATGCTGCGTATCTTTAAAGTCGTAGCTGAATCGACTAACTTTAAAGAAGCCTCGGTCAGGCTTGGCATTTCGCCACAATCTGTTACACGTGCCATCAAAGAGCTTGAAGAGCGTTTAGGCGAACCGCTATTTTACAGAAGCACGCGCAATACGACGATTACCGAATTTGGTAAGCAAGTCGCACATCAATGCGAAAGCCTAATTGATGGAATAGACACGCTATTTCAATCAAATAAAAGCATCAGTCCTCAACAAATAGAAGGTTTAGTCAAAATTACCATGCCTAACTCATTAGGCCGACACTATTTATTGCCAGCACTTACCGATTTTTTAAAACAGCATCCTAGCATTCAATTTGACTTAAGGTTTTCAGATTTAATTGATAACGTAGTCGCTGACCAAATGGATATAGGTGTGCGTGTTGGCTTTTTTAGTAACAACCGCAACGTGGCTAGGCGAGTCAATGAGGTAAAGTTTTATATTGTAGGCTCACCCGAGCTTGTAGCAAAAACAGGCCTGCCCAATACTATTGATGATTTATGTCGCATGCCATATACAGGCCTAATCGACCAAAATACAGGCAGAATGTGGCCGTGGTCTTTTGCAAACGCACCCGATTGTTTTCCAACAGCCCCAAGCTTTATTACTGACGACCCAGAAGCTGAACTAGGCGCGGTATTGGCTGGAGTTGGTTATGCGCAGCTAGCAGATTTTTTATGCGAAAAATATATTAAAAGCGGGCAGTTAATCCCCGTATTACAAGACCAAGCACCAGCGCCGTGGGGCATATATGTGTACAGGCCACAACGCGGGCCAGTAGCCGAACGTGTGCGCGTTGTATTTGATTTTTTAGTCAAAACATTAGCTGAGATAAAACTGAATGCAACCGATTGATAACTACGTGAAAATACAGGTGGTATGTATACAAAAAAGCCAGTACATCATTAGAGATATGCTGGCTACATTGATTAAAACTTAACTGTTTTATTTGCCAATTATTATCAACTCAAATTAGAGTTTAAACTGGCGTCCCCACGGGGATTCGAACCCCGGTCGCCTCCGTGAAAGGGAGGTGTCCTAGGCCTCTAGACGATGGGGACCTAAGAATTACTACTTAATTTACAACAACAGCATTTTACTACAATTTGATGAAATTCTTTAAGAAAATTTTAACTTAACAGCATTTTCAACAAGGTTTTTGGTGGAGGTAAGCGGGATCGAACCGCTGACCTCTTGCATGCCATGCAAGCGCTCTCCCAGCTGAGCTATACCCCCATTACTACCACCAATTTGGGCTTCGATGTGATATACGTATTGTGTATCAGTCGAAGAGGCGCAATATTAAAGATGCACAGAACAATTGTCAACGACTAGTTGGCATTTAGGCGTATTTCTAGCGATAAATATTGCCTAAATTTAGCCACGTATATTGCTTTGTGATTCAAACGCCAGTAAATCAACTTTTGGCAATGGTTGCCATCCTGTTTGACGATGTTCCGCAACAACATTGGTAAAAATACCGCCACGCACATAAAATTTAGCGGTTACGCGCATAAATTTTGGCTGGGTTGCTGCTACTAAGTCATCCAATATGCGGTTTGTGACGGCTTCGTGAAAACAGCCTTCATTTCTAAATGAAACGGTATATAGCTTTAAGCTTTTAAGCTCTACACAAAGCTGGTCGGGAATGTAGTCCAGATAGATAACCGCAAAATCTGGCTGGCCAGTTTTAGGACACAAACAAGTAAATTCAGGGATTTCCATATGAATATGAAAATCGCGATTAGGGTTGGGATTAGGGAAGGTTTCTAGTGTTTTAGAAGGCTGCGCGCTTAAGTCGCCCAATAAGGTAACGCTATCGTGTAAGTTGGTGCTAGACATATTGGCATTCATATCAAATAATAGCGATATTATAAAACGTGTCACCTCACAATATAAGCCTTAAAACATAATAAAATATTCCTTTGCGCTTAACTCACTTAAAACTTGCTGGCTTTAAATCTTTTGTAGACCCTACCACCATTCATTTGCACGGTCAGCGAGTAGGTGTTGTTGGGCCTAATGGTTGTGGCAAATCCAATGTGATGGAATCGGTGCGCTGGGTGCTAGGTGAATCTTCTGCCAAGGAAATGCGCGCAGATGCCATGGATGCCGTGATTTTTAACGGCTCTGGCAATCGCAAACCCATATCACGTGCATCAGTTGAGCTTATTTTTGATAATAGCTTAGGCGGGGCGGCAGGTGCTTGGAGCCAGTATGCTGAGATTTCTGTTAAGCGGGTAATTGAGCGCGAAAAGGGCTCTACTTATTACATCAACAATAGCGCAGTACGCAGACGTGATGTGGCGGATTTGTTTCTGGGTACAGGCTTAGGTGGCAGGGCCTATGCAATCATCGGCCAAAACACCATTTCGCGCATTGTAGAAGCCAAGCCAGAAGAGTTGCGCATATTTTTAGAAGAAGCAGCTGGCATCAGCAAATATAAAGAACGCCGCCGCGAAACCGAATTAAGGCTGCGTGATACACGCGAAAATTTGACGCGCGTAGAAGACATTTGCCGCGAATTGCAAAAGCAAATCACCAAACTGGAATCGCAGGCAGTGGTGACACAGCAATATCATGCCTTGCAGGCATCATACAAGCTGGCAGAAGGACAATTGTGGTTATTAAAGAAGCGAGATGCTAGCCGCAGCTGGGAGAAAGCTAAGTTACTAGTTGAGCAATTGGTTAATCAGCTGGAAGCGCAGATGGCAGCACTGCGCAAAAGTGAGTCTGAATTAGAGTTAAGTCGCCAAGCGCATTATGCCGCTTCAGAAGGCATCAATACGGCACAAGCCGCTTACTATGAAGCTAACGCAGAGGTATCAAGTTTAGAGAACCAGGTTAAACAGAACACCGAAGCGCGCGAACGTATGGCGCAGCAGTTGCAACAGCTGGCGCAATCACTAGAGCGTAACGCCAATAATACTGAGGCTTTACAGCAAAATTTAACGCAATTAAACAATGATCTAACGCTTGCACAAGCGAATGAGCAAGAATCAAATGCCGCGTTAGCTGCACTAAAACTCACATTGCCAGAAAAAGAATCTTTATTAAAAGCAGCAACAACGCTAGCACAAACAAGCCAGCAGGCACTGAACGAAGCCAATCAACGTATTACAGTTGAGCGCAACAATATTCAATTTATTATCCAAAATATTCAAGAAAATCAACAGCGAATACAGAGATTTGAAGGTGAGTTAACAAGATTAGCTTTACCTAATGAATCTGAGCTAATTTCGACTGAGGCCAGCTTGCAGCAGGCACAGAGCTTAGTTGTGACGATTGAAAAGAATCTACAAAGCCAGCGTACAAATGAAATGGCGCTTCAAGCCCAAATAACCCAATTGCGCGATTCACAAAATACGGCGCAGCGCGCATTAAATCAAGCGGATGCTGAGATGCATTCATTGCAAAAAATGCAGCAGTCACTGCACTCTGAAAGCAAGTTGAGCGATTGGCTGGCAAAAGCTGGTTTGAAAGACAGCGCTTATTTATGGCAAAAAATCAAAATCAATGCAGATTGGCGAGTGGCGGTAGAGTCGGTTTTGGGTGCTAAATTAAATGCGCTGATTGCTAATAAAAGTGTATACGATAGTCAATCTGAGCAAAGGCCGCCAAGCGCTTTGGTGCTGGGATTTGACCACCAAGCTGAAGTGAAAATACTGGCTCATGACGCTAATTTGACGCCACTTATTGAGACGATAGAAGAATGTGATGCCGAGCTGAAACCAGTATTGGCAGATTGGTTACAAGGCACTTATTTGCTATTTTCAGAAGATTCGGCAGAAACTGTTATCAGTAAGCTTCAACTTGGTGAAACGTTAGTGAATCAGCATGGCGATATATTTAGTCGCTACAGTGTTTCGTATCACAGTACGCAATCTAACTTGCATGGGGTACTAGAAAGACAAGCGCAATTAGATTTACTTAAACAAAATCAGCCAACCCTGATAAACAATTTGAGCGCAATTGATGCATCGTTAAAAAATATAGAGAACCAATTGCAGCTTGTGCGCCAACAGCAACAACAAGAAAACACAGAACTGAGACAGGCAACACAACACCAACACCAAATGCAACTTAAGTTAGCGCAATTACAACAGGCGCGACAAAATGCGCTTGAGCGTGAAAAAAGTATTCAGATGGATTTGGCTGCTACTAAGCAAAAATTAGCGCAGTTAATGCATGATAAACGCAGCAAACAGGCATTGCAAGACGCGACAGTTGCACAAGTTAATGCATTAACTTTGGCTAAAAATAATGATGCAACGGCTAAACAATTAGCAGAGCAAGCCTATTTTGTATCGCGTGAGGCAATAGCACAAGCGGAAAAAAATCATCAAGAATCTGGTTTTAATTTAAAGTTAATAAATAATAAAATCAGTGATTTAAATAATAAACTTAATGCATATTTTGAAGAGAAAACCGCGATTGAGTTACGTCGAAAAGAGGTTGAACAGACATTATTACTCACACCGATGGATACTTTAAAAGCCAACCTTGTTTTGGCAATCGATACGAAACAAAATCGTGAAGCTGGGCTGGTTAATGCCCGTAACCACTTAGCAGAGCAAGAGCTGAATTTGCAGAACTTTGAGCGTGCCCGCATGCAAAACGAACAACAGTTGCATCCTTTGCGTGATCATTTAGAACAGCACCGCCTAAATGAGCAAGAAGCACGTCTGACTTTTGAACAATGCCAAGCAGGTTTACTTGAAAATGGACAAGACGAAATAGTGTTGGCAGCTAGTTTGAGCGAACAAGCTAAAGTGAGTGATTTGGTGCGTAAATCCAGCCAAATCCAGCAAGAAATTAATGCCTTGGGCGCAGTTAACTTGGCGGCGATTCAAGGACTGAATACAGAAACCGAACGCAAAACTTATTTGGATAGCCAGATGCTGGATTTAAGGCAAGCGACCGACACGCTTGAAGATGCGATTCGCAAGATTGACCGTGAAACGCGCGATAAATTGATGCATACTTTTAATACTGCCAATCAGCATTTTGGTGAACTGTTTGCAACCCTATTTGGCGGTGGGCAGGCAAGGTTGGAGCTGCTAGGCGATGAGATTTTAGATACTGGATTACAAGTATTTGCACAGCCTCCAGGCAAAAAAAATACCACGATTCAATTATTATCGGGCGGCGAAAAGGCATTAACTGCGCTGGCGCTGGTATTTGCATTATTCCGCTTAAACCCAGCACCGTTTTGTTTAATGGACGAGGTAGATGCGCCGCTAGACGATAGCAACACCGAACGTTTTTGCCATATGGTGAAGAAAATGAGCGAAAACACACAATTTTTGTTTGTTAGCCACAATAAAATCACCATGGAAATGGCACAGCAACTCATTGGTGTTACCATGCAAGAATCTGGCGTCTCGCGCGTTGTGGATGTGGATATTGAAGCTGCATTAACTTTGCAGGCTTGAGTTATTCCCTAATTAAACAGACAATAATACTTAATTAAAACAGACTAAGCTGTGTAACAATTTTTGTAGATATTAATTAAAAAATATTGTTAAGTCTTAAAAACCTTTAAATTTAAAATCACTCATCATGTCAGATTTACAAATCATACTTATTATTCTGGGTGCATTTATCATTGCAGGCGTTGTCATTTACAACTGGCTGCAAGAGAAAAATTTGCGTAACCAAGTCATCAACGAATTTATTGTGCCGCAAAAAGATGTGTTGGCAGAAGATTTTTATATTGATACCGATGCGTTTGTTGAAAAAGAGCTGGCTGAAGTGCCACAAAAATTCAAACAGCCTATTTTTGAAGAGTCTAGTCAACCTGCAACTCAACCTGGACAAGTGATTGATGCAACTGCATCTCTGAAAGCCGAGTCCATTCAGCGAACAGCCGATGTGCTGGAAGATGCGATAAGCCATGAAGAAAAGAGTAGCAATCTTGCAGACCAATATCGCAATGAAGCGGTAAGCGCACCAAATGAAAGTGAATCTTTCACTGCGAAGCCCTCGGTAGAGCCTATTAAGCCAGCCCCGCACACGATGCCAGAAACATTAGCCTTGCCCGATGCTGTGCATGCGCACATTGACCTAACGGCAATGTTATTCGCCAACCAAAAAATGAGCCACCAAGCTTTGTGTAATATGGCTGACAGCATTGATGAAATTAGATTGCCCATGATGATTTTTGGTTTAGATAGTGCAGGTAAATGGCACTTGGTACAAAGTAATGTAGCTGAGAAAGCTAGTATTAATTCCATTGAAATCCAATATAAACAAGCTGCATGTAGCCTTCAATTAGCCGATCGTGGCGGCCCAATCGCAAAAAATATACTCAATAAATTTCAGTACGCTGTAGAAAATATGGGGCTAGAACTAAATGCCCACGTGGAGTGGCAAGGCAGTGGCGACGTGCTGCAACGAGCGGTAGAGCTGGATCAGTTTTGTATTGAAGTGGATCAGCTAATCAACGTGCATGTTGCGCAAGGAGAAACGCCAATTCATGGCACAAAGTTTAGAGGTTTAGCTGAAGCAAACGGCATGGCATTAAATGAAGATGGACGCTTTCATTTTTATGCAAACAACGATTCCAGTTCTCAAAAATTGCCTTTGTTTTACGCTTTAGAAGCAAACAATCAGGCGTTAACTGCAGAAAATTTGCGTAATAATGTGTTAAAAGCGGTCACTTTTCAGCTAGAAATCCCTAAAGTACCCAATTGCGAACAAGCGTTTAATCAAATGATTAATGTTGCACAAAAATTAAGCAGTAGCTTGAACGCGCATTTAGTGGATGATAATCAAAAACCTTTAGGTGATTTACAGATAGAAAAAATTAGGCAACAGCTTAAAATCATTCATGCAACCATGGTGGCACGTGGCGTGATGCCAGGTAGCGTGGCCAGTATGCGTTTGTTTAACTAACGCACCCATTATTTAAACGATGGCAAGTTTAGAATCTGCACGTATGCAAGTCGCTGAACTTGTTGCCGCCATTGCGCAGTACGATTACCAGTATTATGTTTTAGATACGCCTACTATTTCTGATAACGAATATGACGGTTTGTACCGCCAGTTAGTCGATTTAGAGCAGCTTTATCCCGAATTAATCACCGCAGACTCTCCTACGCAGCGCGTAGGCGGTAGCGCAATCGATAGTTTTAACAGTGTTACGCACCGCCAAGCCATGCTGTCATTAAATAATGCATTTGGCGATGATGAGTTACTGGCTTTTGATAAGCGCGTGCGCGACTATTTGGGCATTGAACAAGTGGAGTATGCAGTAGAGCCCAAGTTTGATGGTTTGGCGATTACCTTAACCTATGAAAATGGCATTTTTATACAAGGTGCAACACGTGGTGATGGTTATACGGGTGAAAATGTCACCCACAATTTACGCACTATACGCGCGATTCCCACTAAGTTGCCGCTACAAAATCCGCCGCAACTATTAGAAGTGCGTGGCGAAGTGGTGATGCTCAAGCGTGATTTTGAGCGTTTGAACCAAGCCCAAGCTCAGATAGGTGCTAAGTTATTTGCAAACCCACGTAATGCAGCCGCAGGCAGCCTGCGCCAATTTGACCCACAAATCACTGCAACGCGCCCCTTACACTTTTTTGCCTATGGTTTGGGTAAGGCATTGGGCGTACCGCCCTTGCATTCGCATGCAGATGCGATGGATTACCTGGCCGAATTGCGCTTTCCCATTAGCGATTTACGCAGCGTTAAGTCAAGTGCTAGCGGCCTGCAAGATTATTACGTTGATATCGGCCAAAAACGCGCAAGTTTGCCGTTTGATATTGATGGTGTGGTGTACAAAGTGAATCAGTTTCAGCAGCAAAAAACATTAGGCTTTGTATCACGTGCACCGCGGTGGGCAATCGCGCATAAATATCCCGCAGAAGAAGCACAAACCGTTGTAGAAGATATTACGGTACAAGTAGGCCGTACAGGTGCCATTACTCCTGTAGCAAGGCTTAAAGCGGTGTTTGTAGGTGGCGTTACCGTTACTAATGCTACGTTGCACAATGAAGATGAGTTGCGCCGCAAGGATATTCGTATCAACGACACCGTGATTGTCAGGCGGGCTGGGGATGTGATTCCTGAAGTGGTTGCCGTTTTAATGGATTTACGCCCTGAAAATGCGCAAATATTTAGTATGCCAGGCCACTGCCCAGAATGTGGCTCGCATATTGAGCGGCCATTGGATGAAGCGATTGCACGCTGTACAGGCGGCTTAATCTGCCCAGCACAACGCAAACAGGCCATTACGCACTTTGCCTCACGCCGTGCGATGGATATTGAGGGCTTGGGCGAAAAGCTGGCGGACCAGCTTGTAGAAGCCGATTTAGTTAAATCATTGGATGATATTTACAAACTAGATGTCGCCACTTTGGCAAATTTAGAGCGTATGGCGCAAAAATCTGCGCAAAATGTGATTGATGCACTGCAACATAGCAAGCAAACCACATTGGCACGTTTTATTTACGGCTTAGGCATTCGCAATGTGGGTGAAGCCACCGCAAAAGATTTGAGTAGTCATTTTGGTAACCTGCAAGCTTTACTGGATGCCGATGTAGAAACACTATTGCAAGTCAACGATGTCGGGCCAATTGTAGCTGATTCACTGTTGCAGTTTTTTAGTGAGCCGCATAATCGCGAAGTGATTGCATCTATGCGCGGCTTAGGGTTAACTTGGCCAGAGCATGCGGGTAAACAAACAGCAACAGGCGGCTTAGTTGGCAAAGTATTTGTGCTCACTGGCATGCTACCTAATTTATCACGCGACGAAGCGCAAGCCATGATAGAAGCAGCTGGCGGCAAAGTTAGCGGTAGCGTTTCTAAAAAAACAGATTTTGTAGTGGCAGGCGCTGAGGCAGGTAGCAAGCTAGAAAAAGCGCTCAGTTTAAACATACCAGTGATAGATGAAGACGCTTTAAAACAACTGATTTCAGCCGCTTTGGCAACTAATGACACTAGCCATGCGTCAGATTCATTAGCATCACAATCAACCCTATTTTAATGATTCAATTTTACTTAACCATTTAAAGCAAAGAAATTTATGAAGCTAGAAAATACATTAACTAAATTAATTACTATATTGTTTATATTAAGTTCTAATTTAAATGCGGCGGAAGTTACTGACCAGTCTGTTGCTTGTACGCAGGCTTTAAATCAAGGGGATTTTGCAAAAGCTATCGTTATTTCAAGTGCAATTTTAAAAACAAATGTCGATAACAGAGATGGATTATTGTGTCAGGGCAGGGCGCTAGGCGCGCAAGGCCGCTATGCGGAAGCATTAAATGCCTTAGAGCAATCGCTTAAGCAAGCTAAATCTGGATTTGACCAGATTATTTCCTATCTTTTAATGGGTAATTTACACAAAGAAAACAAGAACAATGCGCAAGCTCTAGCCAGCTATGAAAAAAGTATCAATATTTCCAAGGAAGAAAAAAATGATAAATTTACGCGTATTAACCATAACTTAATCGGTGAGGTTTATGCCGATACAAAAGACTTTAATGCTGCGCTAGCCAGCTATTTGGCGGGTGAGAAGCTTGCCTACAATGATAATGAACGTGCCGACAATTTTGAGCGTATCGCATCCACTTACAGCACGCTTGCTAGGCATGATGAAGCGATTGAGTTTCAGGTAAAAGCAATTTTAATGCAGAAAAAATCAGGCACTTTAGATCAATACGCGAATGCCAGCTTAGAAATGGGGCGCATATACATTGCAGCTAAAGAGCTTCAAAATGCTGAAAAAACTTATACTAAATTGGTGCAATTTAGCCAAGAAAATGGCGGGGCCTATTATGAAGTTAAGGCAAACATGGGTTTAGCACAAACTAAGCTTGCAATGGGCGATGCAGCAACAGCTCAAACATTATTAATTAACGCGCAAAAAATGGCAAAAACGCTTGGCGATAGTGATTTAATCGCTGAGGTTGATGCCTTGTTAAAAAATTAGGCCGAAAAAAGTGGTTAAGTAATTCACTTAAATCGATTAAATATCGCATTTGACGGCTTAATAACTGTAAGGGAGCCGTATTTGTAACGACTAACAAGTAACCATTTTGCAGGTTAAAACCGATAATTGTTCATATTTAGGGCGACATTTTCATGATTATTTTGAATCAATCCAAGCTAAACCCAAGCAACATTCAGCCATCTGAGATTACCTCGCGCGAGGTGTTTGAAAATAGACGTCATTTTCTGAAAGCAGCTGGTTTTGGTTTGGCTGCTGGCTCGGCACTTTTGCTTTCCAGACAATCGCAAGCAGCTATTGCCCCTGTTACTTTTAAAGCTAACTCAAGACAAAAGATAAGCGGCTTTAGCAAAACCGCTTACGGCGCAGGTGAAAAGCTTACACAATATGAAGATGTGACGACCTATAACAACTATTATGAGTTTGGCACAGGCAAGAGCGACCCAGCCATTCAAGCCACATTATTTAAGCCTCGCCCATGGACGATTAGCATTGAAGGGCAAGTCAAAAAAGCCAAAACGATTAGCATTGAAGACTTATTAAAGCTAGCCCCATTAGAAGAGCGCATCTATCGTATGCGCTGTGTGGAGGCATGGTCGATGGTGATTCCTTGGGTGGGTTTGCCTTTGGCAAGTTTAGTGAAATGGGCAGAGCCAACAGGCAATGCCAAATATGTTGAGTTTATTTCTGAAAGTGACCCGCAAAGCATGCCAGGCGTGCGTTCACCTATCTTAGATTGGCCTTACACAGAGGGCTTGCGTATGGATGAAGCGACTAACCCATTGACTTTGCTGGCGGTTGGTCTGTATGGCGAATACCTGCCTAACCAAAATGGCGCGCCTGTGCGCTTGGTAACCCCATGGAAGTATGGCTTTAAAGGCGGTAAAGCGATTGTTAAAATTAGATTTGTAGATAAAATGCCTTTAACCACTTGGTATAAAGCTGGCCCATCTGAATATGGCTTCTATGCAAACGTTAACCCTAATGTAGATCACCCGCGCTGGACGCAATCATCTGAAAAACCGATTGGCGCTGGATTATTTGGTGGTCGCATCAAAACAAAAATGTTCAACGGTTATAGCGAACAAGTTGCACACATGTACACTGGCATGGATTTGAATAGAAACTTTTAATTAAGACGCGCAAAATAATGAAAAAGCAGCACATAGTTTTCGTTAAAGCGGCAATATGGCTATTTGCACTTTTACCACTGTCGCGCCTGATTTGGCTTGGTGTAAACGATAATTTAGGTGCAAACCCTATTGAATTTATCGAACATTCAACTGGTACGTGGGCTTTGGTTTTTTTACTCATCACTTTGAGCATGACGCCGATTCGATTGTTAACAGGTCAAGTCTGGCAAATTCAATTGCGCAGGGTGCTTGGCTTGTTTATGTTCTTTTATGCTTGCTTGCATATCATCACCTACGTTTGGCTAGATTTTGTTTTTATGTGGGATGAGCTGCTTATTGACGTAGCGAAACACCCGCGCATACTCGTTGGCTTTGCGGCGTTTTTACTTGCAATACCACTCGCTGCAACTTCTAACAGCTATATGATTAAACGACTAAAAACAAATTGGAAAAAGCTACATCAAACTGTTTACTTAATTGCAATACTCGCTGTTGTACACTTTTGGATGCTAGTCAAAAAAGACTTAACTGAGCCCATTTACTACGCAGTCATGCTAATAGTATTGCTGGGAATACGTGTTTATTTTAAATACCAGCCACATTTAAAATCAAAAGTGACAAAAGCCATGTAAGGATTATCAGCATTACAAGACTAATTAAGAATTACTATAAACGGAGAGGTCGTCATGATGTTGTTCACTCAATTTGTTCAGTTTTATCAATTTATATGCAGTAAATTAGAAATGATAGGCACTTGGCTGCCACAACTATTTTTAAGATTGATTTTAGCGTGGGAATTTGGTGAAGCAGGTTTTGAAAAATTACATGGCTCTAACTGGTTTGCAGATATCACATTTCCGTTCCCATTTAGCTTACTACCGCCAGATATTAGCTGGGGGATGGCCACTTTTTTTGAAATAGTCGGTGCGTTTGCATTGGCCTTAGGCGTTGCTACACGTTTCTTTACTATATCACTCATCATATTAACAATCGTGGCAATTGCAGCAGTTCACTGGCCATCTGAATGGAATACTTTGTCTGAGCTTTTAACGGGCTATCGAATTACAGATAAAGAAGGAGACGGATTTGGTAATTACAAAATCCCACTGTTGTACATTATTATGCTTTTACCATTGTTATTTAATGGGGCAGGTAAACTGAGTGTTGATCATTTGCTTAAACGTTTTATTAAATAGTAGCCCATCTTTAATTTAACATAATATACATTATACGAAGTAACAGATAATAT
>JAKFVB010000071.1 GCA_021732405.1 Methylotenera sp. | reverse complement strand
TTCTACAACAGTATTGAGCTTTGCATTCTTATTAAGTGCGCTTAGCTTAAGTACACTAGGCCAAAATGCATTCGCCAAAGATTTGCCTGATTTTACTGAGCTTGCTGAAAAGCATGGTGCAGAAGTGGTCAACATTAGTGTGACGCAAGTAGTGCAGGGCGGTGGCAATGGTGGCATGCCATTTCCAGGCATGCCAGATGATGAGAATTTACAAGAGTTTTTTAAACGCTTTGGTATTCCCGGAATGCCTGGTAATCCTGGTGGGCAAGGCGGCCAAGAATATAAATCTTCTTCACTCGGCTCAGGTTTTATTATCAGCAGTGATGGATATATATTAACCAACGCACATGTGGTGAGTGAGGCCGATGAAGTATTGGTTAAGCTATCAGACAAACGTGAATTTAAAGCTAAAACGATTGGCTTTGATAAACGCACCGATGTTGCGCTGATTAAAATTGAAGCCACTAATCTACCCAAAGTGACGATTGGCGACCCTAGCACATTAAAAGTTGGGCAATGGGTTGCAGCGATTGGCTCACCATTTGGACTAGAAAACACCATGACAGCAGGTATCGTCAGTGCAAAAGGTCGTGCATTACCGCAAGAAAATTTTGTGCCGTTTATTCAAACAGATGTAGCGATTAACCCGGGTAACTCTGGCGGCCCATTGTTTAACTTGGCAGGCGAAGTGGTTGGTATCAACTCGCAAATTTATAGCCGCAGCGGCGGTTCTGTTGGCTTATCATTTTCTATACCAATTGATGTTGCGATTGATATATCCAATCAACTGAAAGCCAATGGGAAAATTACACGTGGCTGGTTGGGTGTTGCCATACAAGAGCTTACAAAAGAACTTGCAGACTCATTCGGTATGAAAAATACCAACGGCGCATTGATTGCTGGTGTTGAGAAAAACGGCCCAGCAGACAAGGGTGGCTTAGAGGCGGGCGATGTCATTACCAAGTTTGATAACAAGCCCATTATGTCATCCAGCGATTTACCGCGTGCAGTAGGCGCAGCTAAGCCGGGCAAAATCGCTGCAGTTGAAATTTTACGTAAGGGCGCTGTTAAAAACTTAAGTATCGGTATTGGTGAAATGCCGACAGACCCAAACGAAATAGCTGCACCAAGTAAATCACCCATTAAAGCAGAAGCGAACAAAATTGGCCTAACGCTAAAAGAGTTAACGCCGCAACAAAAGAAAAAACTAAATGGTAAAAATGGATTATTAGTTTTAGATAGTGTTGGTGCCGCTGCACAAGCAGGTATTCGCCGTGGTGATGTGATTTTGGGTTTAAATAACTCAGAAAGCCAAAGTGTAGAACAATTTAACAAACAAATTAACGGTGTAGCAGTTGGCAAAACAGTTGCGGTATTAGTACTACGCGGCGAAAGTACTTTATATGTGCCGATTAAAGTTACTAAGTAATCTAATTGACGCAAATTTAAGCCCGCATAAAGCGGGCTTTTTTTTAAATTATCAAATGCTTTGCTTAATTAATTACAAGTTAATCAATGATTTGTTGTAAAATCACGCTTATTGAAAAAGGGCGCTTAATGCGCTTTATTTGTTTGTAACGTCTAAAAAGTTAACATGAAAAACATCCGTAATTTCTCTATTATTGCCCATATTGATCATGGCAAATCTACGCTGGCAGATCGTATTATTCATTTGTGTGGCGGCTTGGCTGACCGCGAAATGGAAGCGCAAGTGTTGGACAGCATGGATATTGAGCGGGAGCGCGGCATTACCATTAAGGCGCAAACAGCAGCGCTGCAATATAAAGCTGATGACGGCGAAACTTATCAGCTGAATTTGATTGATACACCTGGCCATGTGGATTTTAGCTATGAAGTTTCACGCTCACTTTCGGCTTGTGAAGGTGCGCTACTGGTTGTAGACGCCAGCCAAGGCGTTGAAGCGCAAAGTGTGGCTAACTGCTACACAGCGCTGGATTTAGGCGTAGAAGTGACTGCCGTTTTAAATAAAATTGATTTGCCATCTGCAGACCCAGAGCGCGTTAAACAAGAGATTGAAGACGTAATTGGTGTGGATGCATCAGATGCAGTGCTGTGTTCAGCCAAAACTGGCTTGGGCGTGCGCGATGTGTTAGAGGCCGTGATTAAGAAAGTGCCACCGCCTGTGGGTGACGTGACCAAGCCGCTTAAAGCCTTGGTGATTGATGCTTGGTTTGATAACTATGTTGGCGTGGTGATGTTGGTGCGCGTGATTGATGGTGTACTTAAGCCAAAAGATAAAATCCGTTTGATGGCAACGCATACTGAATTTTTATGTGAGCAAGTGGGCGTGTTTACACCTAAATCATTACAAAAAACGGCACTTTCAGCAGGCGAAGTAGGCTTTATTATTGCGGGTATTAAGGAGCTGGCAAGTGCAAAAGTCGGCGATACCGTTACCTTGGCGACTAGGCCAGCAGCCGAACCATTAGCTGGATTTAAAGAAGTAAAACCGCAAGTATTTGCAGGTTTATACCCAGTTGAATCCAATCAATTTGAAGCATTAAGAACCGCGCTTGAGAAGTTAAGTTTAAATGATGCGTCATTATTATTTGAACCAGAAAACTCCACCGCTTTGGGCTTCGGTTTCAGGTGTGGCTTTTTGGGCTTGCTGCATATGGAAATCGTACAAGAGCGTTTAGAGCGTGAATACGATATGGATTTGATTACCACCGCGCCAACCGTGGTGTATGAGCTCATGCTAAAAGATGGCACGGTGCAACAAATAGAGAATCCTTCACGTTTGCCCGATATGTCGCGTATTGAAGAAATTCGCGAGCCTGTGATTAATGTCAATTTACTGATGCCGCAAGATTATGTGGGCCCTGTGATGACGCTGTGTAACGGTAAACGCGGTATTCAGAAAAATATGCAGTATATGGGCAGGCAAGTGATGTTGAGTTACGAAATGCCGTTGAATGAAGTGGTTTTAGATTTTTTTGATAAATTAAAATCGGTATCGCGCGGTTATGCCTCGATGGATTACGAGTTTTTAGAATTTCGTGCCGCAGATTTGGTTAAGTTGGATATTATGGTGAACGGCGAGCGTGTGGACGCGCTGAGCTTAATTGTACATCGCGCCAATAGCCGCTACCGCGGTGGCCAAGTGGCAGAGAAAATGCGCGAACTGATTCCGCGCCAAATGTTTGATGTCGCGATTCAAGCCTCAATTGGTGCTACTATTATTGCGCGCGAAACAGTCAAAGCCATGCGCAAAAACGTGATTGCCAAATGCTATGGCGGCGATGTATCGCGTAAACGTAAATTGCTGGATAAGCAAAAAGAAGGCAAAAAACGCATGAAACAAGTGGGTAATGTAGAGATTCCACAAGAGGCGTTTTTAGCGATTCTAAGAGTTGAAGATAAGTAAAAAAGTTAATTAAAAAGAAGTTAAATAAAAAAGGGTTTAGCGCATGTATTTTGCTCTGTTTATGATTGCGATTTTGGTAGTGACTGGTTTGGTCTGGTTGCTGGATATTTGGGTGCTGCGTAAAAATCGTGGCAACCAAGCCGAGCCGTGGTATGTGGAATATAGCAAAAGCTTTTTCCCCGTTATTTTGCTGGTATTTACATTGCGCTCATTCTTAGTTGAACCGTTTAAAATCCCATCTGGCTCAATGATGCCAACTTTGCTTGCTGGCGATTATATTTTGGTGAATAAATTTGATTACGGCTTGCGAGTACCAGTATTAAACAATACTTTTGTTAAAATGAATCAGCCTAAACGCGGCGATGTATTCGTGTTCCATTACCCACCAGAGCCGACGATTGATTATATTAAGCGTGTTGTTGGTGTGCCAGGTGATACGATTCAGTATCAAGATAAGCAGTTGATTATAAACGGTAATAAATTACAAGTGGCATTGATAGGTGATTATGCTTATAAAATGTCTTTTAAAGATATTGATGGCAGTGACCAAGAAAACAGCATGACCGCACAGCAATTAGCAGAGCAATTGGTGGATGTGAATCATGATATTTTAGTGCATGATATCCCAAACCAGTATCCATCTGGCTCATTGGGCGAGAAGCTGCAAAATGGCGAAACAGTCACAGTGCCTGCAGGACATTATTTTGCGATGGGAGATAATCGTGATAATAGCGCCGATAGCCGCGTGTGGGGCTTTGTGCCAGAGCATAATTTAGTCGGAAAGGCATTTTTTATCTGGTTTAATTTTGATCAATTTGGCCGAATTGGCACTAAGATTCAATAATTTAAACCCATCGCTTTAAATCTACAGTTTTATATCTATTATTGGGGGTATTAATATGCACTATACAAATCAAGTTAAAAGCCAAAAAGGTGGCTCATTTATCGGCATGCTGATTGTTATTGCGGCAATTGTATTTTGGGGGCTGTTAGGTTTAAAGGTTGGCCCTGCATATTTAGAGTTTATGAATGTTAAAAGTGCGATTAAAAGAGCAACTAATTCAGCCGACGTCACTAGCAAGAAAGCAGTCGCCGATGCTTTCGATAAATCTGCTAGGGTAGACAATATTACTGTAGTCAAAGGCTCCGATTTGGTTGTTAACAACGGCGTAGTTTCTGTCGAGTATCAAGTTGTTGTGCCTATTATGGCAAATGCCAGCGCGTTACTCGATTTCAATGTCACCTCAGCCAAGTAACTCACTTTCGCAAAAGTAAGTAGGCGTAAAAAACTGTGATCACGCATGTCGCTTGAGAGTTCTAAAAAAGAAAGTATTGCAAGCCGTCTTGGCTACTCATTTAAAAATTTAGCCTTGCTGGCACAGGCACTCACGCATCGTAGTTTTTCCGCAAATAATAATGAGCGTCTAGAGTTTTTGGGAGATGGCGCACTCAACTTTATTATCGCAAACCAACTATACAATCGATTCAATAAACTGCCAGAAGGTGATTTAAGCCGTTTACGTGCGCAATTGGTGAAAGAATCAACCTTATGCGAAATCGCAATTAGCCTGAATGTGGGTGAATCGCTTAAGCTAGGTGAGGGCGAAATGAAAAGCGCTGGCTGGCGTCGCCCTTCCATTTTGGCCGATGCACTTGAGGCAATTGTTGGTGCAGTTTATATTGATGGCGGCTATGAAGCGGCTGAAACTTTAGTGTTAAAACTGTTTCAAGATAAACTCACTGATATCGATCCAAAAATAATCGATAAAGATGCTAAATCGCAATTGCAAGAGTATTTGCAAAGCAAAAAAATGGATTTGCCCGACTATAACGTGGTGCTGATTGAAGGCGAAGCGCATGCGCAAACCTTTAAAGTGGCTTGTGAGATTAAAGGCTTAAGCATTGCAACAATTGGTGAAGGCACTAGCCGCCGCATTGCCGAACAACGTGCCGCACAAATGGCATTAGAAAAAATTAATCAATAGCGCTGTTGTGCTATATAAAATAGAACTACATAAAATAGAACTATACGAAATAAAACTATACAAAATAGAAACGAACACATGACACAAGATTCAAACCCAGATAATCGTCCATATCGCTGCGGCACATTAGCGATTGTTGGCCGCCCTAATGTAGGTAAATCGACCTTACTTAACCATATTTTAGGCATGAAATTGGCGATTACTTCACGCAAAGCGCAAACCACGCGACATCGCTTGCTGGGCATTCACACTACAGATGACACGCAATTTTTATTTGTGGACACACCTGGTTTCCAGCAAAAGCATTTAAACGCGCTGAATAAAGGTTTAAACAAAACCGTGACGCAAGTGCTGACCGAAGTGGATGTGGTGCTATTTGTGATTGAGCCGATGAAATTGGGCGAAGCGGACACAAAAGTATTAAGCCTTTTACCAAAAGATAAGCCCGTATTGCTAGTGGTGAATAAAGCCGATTTGATGGGCGATAAAAATAACTTATTGCCCTTGATTCAGGATTTTGATTTGCTACATCCTTTTGTGGGCATTATTCCTGTTAGCGCCAAAAAAAGCCTTAATTTAGATGAATTACTGGAAACGACTCGCCAATACTTACCTGAACAAGATGCGATTTACGGTGAAGACGAGTTAACCGATAAAAATGAGCGATTTTTAGCGGCTGAATTAATTCGTGAAAAGGTATTCCGCTTATTGGGGGATGAAATACCGTACGCAGTCACAGTAGAAATCGAAAAATTTGAAACAGTTAAAGGTTTACGTCGTATTTTTGCCGCAATCATCGTGGATAAAGATAGCCAAAAGCCGATGTTAATCGGTAAAAATGGTGAAAAAATGAAACAAATATCTACTGAAGCACGTCAAGATATGGAAAAATTATTTGGTAGTAAAGTGTATTTAGAAACTTGGGTCAAAGTTAAAGGTGGCTGGGCCGATGACGAGAGGGCGTTGAAAAGCCTCGGTTATTGAAATAGCAAATAATCATTTAGGATTTAGCTATGTCTGAACACAATGTTTTTAATCTGCCGATTTATGGCAAGCCGATTACACTGGATGATGCGGGTATCTATTACGCCATCAACCGCAAAACGGGCAGCATTAATAATGTGTTCAACCTAGTGTATGAAACGGGTGCTAATCAAGATGGCGATTGGTATTTGTATCAGCTTAAAAATACCAGCAAAGACGGTGATATGGGTTGGGTTATTCTGGCTGATAATGGCGACTATCCTTTAAAAAGTATCTCTAGTGAAGAGATTAAACAGCATTTTGATAAGCCGGAATATGCCGAACCAAAAGGCGCATGGCAACTGATACGTAATTCCAGATATGGTTTCGGTAAATTTACGCCATTGCATGCTGAAACTGAAAATCTATACGCCATGATACTTTTTTCAAGCACACAAACACCGGGCGTTTCGACTATGCTAATGCCGCTACTCATACAAAAAGCCAAAGATGAAGTCTTGCAAAGTTTAAGCCAGTTAGCGCGATAATTTTGGCTATTTCTGTAAATCTGCATAAGCACGACAATCAGCCTGTATATGTGCTACATACCTATCCTTTTAAAGAAACCAGCTTAGTAGTAGAGTTATTTAGCCAGCAATTTGGCCGATTAGCAGCAGTTGCCAAAGGTGCACGCAGGCCGCATTCTGCCATGCGCGGTATGCTGCAATCGTTTCAAATGCTATCTGGTGCATGGTCTGGCAAAAATGAGCTTAAAACCTTGCACAGCCTTGATTGGAATGCAGGCTTGACGCTACTTAAAGGCGAAGCCTTGATGTGCGGCTTTTATATGAACGAATTGCTGCTGCGCTTGTTGCCGCGTGAAGATGCGCATGAAAGCTTGTTTGCGTATTATGACGCCACATTGAAAACGCTGGCGACTGAGCAAAGCTTGATAGATGGTCAAAACGCCAGTGATGGAAAAAGTCTGGCGATTACTTTGCGCCGCTTTGAGCTTAAACTACTGCAAGAGATGGGCTATGCCGTGCCTTTGCTTACAGATGAAAATGATGTCGCAATCGTTGCCGATAAAGTTTATCGCTACGAAGCAGAGTATGGTGCATGCGACCTAAATGCGACTAAAAATGGCGTACAATTAAATGGAACTACTTTGTTGAATATGGCGAAAGATGACTACGCAGAGCTTCAAACGCAAAACCAAAGTAAGCAATTAATGCGCTATTTGTTGGCACATTATTTGGGCGATAAGCCGCTGCATACAAGGCAGCTTTTGATAGATCTACAAGGTCTGTGAATTATTTTTACAATAGAAAATATCAAGATGATTAAATTAGGTGTCAACATCGACCACGTCGCAACCATTCGCCAAGCGCGTGGCACTAAATATCCTAGCGTGGTGCAGGCTGCCTTGCGTGCAGAGCAGGCGGGTGCCGATAGTATCACCTTGCATTTGCGTGAAGATAGACGGCATATGCAGGATGCGGATATTTTTGCGTTGCGCCCCTTACTGCAAACCAAAATGAATTTAGAAGTAGCAGTCACCGATGAAATGATTGGCATTGCCTGTCAGGTTAAGCCGCAAGACGTGTGTCTAGTGCCAGAGCGGCGTGAAGAGCGCACCACAGAGGGTGGGCTGGATGTGGTGATGCATTTTGACAAGGTAAAAGCCGCCTGTGACAAATTAGCGGCGCATGATATCCGCGTTTCGCTTTTTATCGGCCCAGATATCGCCCAAATTGATGCGGCTAAGAAAATGGGCGTACCAGTGATTGAGCTGCATACAGGCACTTTTGCCGATGCAGAAACCGAAGCGGCGAAGGCAGTGGAATTGGCGCGTATTAAACAAGCTGTTGCACATGCTAAAAAATTGGGATTAGTGGTAAATGCAGGACATGGTTTGCACTATCACAATGTGCATGAAATCGCCGAAATTGAAGGATTGGAAGAGCTGAATATCGGCCATGCCATTGTGGCGCATGCGATTTTTGTGGGCTGGGACAATGCTGTCAGAGAAATGAAAGCATTAATGAAAGAATCGGCGCCAGCCTAATTCAGTATGATTTTTGGCATCGGTACCGATATCGTAGAAGTCAGTCGTATTGAATCTTCTATCACCCAATTTGGCGATGATTTTGCTAAGCGCATACTGGCGGAAAGTGAATTCGCGAGCTATCAACAATCGCATATCAAGCCGCGCTTTTTAGCCAAGCGTTTTGCGGCAAAAGAGGCGTTTTCAAAAGCCTTGGGTACAGGCTTACGCGCCCCCGCTACATTTCAAAATATTGCGGTTTCTCACGATGATTTAGGTAAGCCGATATTGGTTTTGGCAAAAGAGTTACAGGCATTTTTAGCAGGCAAAAATATCACGCAAACGCATATTAGTATTAGTGATGAGAAAAATTTGGCGGCTGCGTTTGTGATTTTAGAAAAATGATGGATGCGCCAGATTTTGAGCGCCGTTTTGGAGGCGTAAGGCGTTTATATGGCGATGCTGGCTTAGACAAATTAAATGCTGCGCATATAGTTGTCATTGGCATTGGTGGAGTGGGCAGTTGGGCGGCAGAAGCGCTGGCGCGTAATGCAGTTGGCCATATTACCTTGATTGATTTAGATAATATTGCTGAAAGCAATGTGAATCGGCAATTACATGCAGTGGATGGAGCGTTTGGCAAAGCAAAAGTTGGTGCGATGCGGGAGCGTATTTTAAGCATTAATCCACTTTGCATCGCGCGCGAAATTGAAGATTTTATTACATTAGAAAATATTGCAACGCTGCTGAATGTTCAATATGATGTAATTGTGGATTGCATTGATGACGCGCAGGCTAAAATTGCGCTGGCTGATTTTTGCAAACGCCAGCAAATACCATTAATTATGGCAGGCAGCGCAGGCGGGCGTTTAGACCCAACGCGCATTCAAGTTGCTGATTTAGCACATGTAACAGGTGACAGATTATTATCTAAGGTGCGTAATCAGTTGCGCCGTGATTATGCTTTTCCCAAGGGGCTTGATACTAAGATAGTTAACACTAAAAAATCACCAAAATTTGGCATTAGCTGTGTGTATTCAGATGAGCAAGCTATTAAGCCCGATTCGGCTTGTGAAGTGGATTCTGCTGCAATCACTGGTTTAAATTGTGCGGGCTATGGCTCCAGTGTATGCGTGACAGCACCATTTGGATTTGCCGCGGCACAAATCGCATTGAACTGCATACTGCAAAAATAGTCACTGCTAGGTGGCTAGTCTTACTACATTCAAAGGCAACAAAAGTGATCTTCCCAGCAAGCCCTGCCTTGTGTGTGGTCGAGAGATGACTTGGCGCAAAGCTTGGGCGAAAAATTGGGCTGAAGTGAAATATTGCTCAGAAAAATGTCGTAAGGCAAAAGTATGACGCGTAACTTAATCCTAATTCTTGGCGATCAGCTTAATCTTGATAATCCAGCGCTAGATGGTTTTGATGCTGCACAAGATGCAGTTTTAATGGTGGAGGCAAGTGCAGAAGCCACCCATGTGTGGAGTCATAAAGCGCGCATTGTGCTGTTTTTATCTGCCATGCGTCATTTTGCACAAGCGCTCATTAGTCAGCAGATTACCCCTATTTATCTTAAGCTGGATGAGCACGATTTTGCCAGCTTAAAAGCGGCTTGGGCGCATTATATTAATGCTCTAAAACCTTCAAAAATTATTATTTGTGAGCCTGGCGAATATCGGCTTGAGCAGGATTTAATTGCGCTTTGCAAAGAGAGCAATACGCCATTAGTGATTCGTGATGACTCTCATTTTATGTGCTCAAAAGCGGATTTTAAGCATTGGGCTGGAGGTGGTAAGCAGCTAAGAATGGAGTTTTTCTATCGCGTGATGCGCAAGAAATATGATGTGCTAATGCAGGGCAGTGAGCCAGAGGGTGGTACATGGAATTACGATGCAGAAAACCGTAAAACATTTGGCAAGGCTGGCCCGCAAAATGTACCGACTGCGCCACAAGTGAGTATTGATGCTATAACGCAAGAAGTGATTGATTTAGTTGAGCAGCATTTCCAAAATCATCCTGGCTCACTTAACCATTTTATTTGGCCAATTTCTCGAGAGCAAGCTTTGCAGTTTTTAGATGATTTTATTGTGAATAAACTAGCAGGTTTTGGCGATCATCAAGATGCGATGTGGCAGACTACTGACAAATCTCAAAGTCCTTATTTATGGCATTCCTTATTGTCCACATCGCTTAATTTAAAATTGCTCAATCCGCGCGAAGTGATTGCGGCGACCATAAAAGCTTACAAAAAAAATCAGTTACCTTTGGCTAGTGTAGAAGGCTTTATCCGTCAGATTTTGGGTTGGCGTGAGTTTATTCGCGGCGTGTATTGGCTGGATATGCCGCAAATGGCGCAAAGCAATCACTACAATCATCAGCGTCAGCTTCCTAATTGGTATTGGTCTGGCGATACGCAGATGAACTGCATGCGCCAAACTGTAAATGACACTATGCAGCATGGCTATGCACATCATATTCAGCGTTTAATGGTGACGGGTATGTTCGGCATATTGGCTGAATTGAATCCGCGCGAAGTAGAAGCTTGGTATTTGGCAGTGTATGTGGATGCTGTGGAATGGGTAGAATTACCCAACGTGGCGGGTATGGCTTTATATGCCAATGGCGGGCGATTTACCAGTAAGCCTTATGTGGCAAGTGGCGCTTATATTAAGCGTATGAGCAATTATTGTAGTAATTGCAAATACAAACCAGAGTTGAAGACAGGCGCAAATGCTTGCCCAACGACAACACTTTATTGGCATTTTTTAATTAAACATTACGATACCTTTGCGCGTAATCCGCGTACGGCTTTGATGGCTAAAAATGTAGATAGATTTAGTGCGGAGGATTTACAGGCGATTCAAATGCACGCTACACATTTGCTGACGCATCTTGATAGCCTTTAAACGACTTAGTAAAGTACTGCAAATGAGATATTTCACAAAATTGTCATAATTAAGCAGGAAATTTGTCATAAGATAATCACCTATGATAACGACCTCCCCAAAACTGCTAGACCGCGATTTAAGTATATTAAGTTTTAACGAACGTGTTCTATCTTTGGCGCAACGCCAAGATTATCCGCTATTAGAACGCTTGAAGTTTTTGTGTATTGTTGCTTCCAATTTAGATGAGTTTTTTGAAGTGCGCATGGAAGCACAACTGGACGCGATGCAGCGTAACCTGAAAAAAGGCGTGGTGTCGATTCATAGTTTTAATGCGGTATCAGAAAAAGCGCACGCGATTATTAATCGCCAATACGCCATTTTTAATGACGAGCTAATGCCTGCATTAAAACAATCTGGGGTCGATATTATTGCAGGGCATGAGCGCTCAGATACTCAAAAAAAATGGGTAGCCAAATATTTCGAAGATAATGTTAAGCCTCTGCTATTGCCAATCGCTTTAGATCGTTCACATCCATTTCCGTTAGTCGCCAGCAAAGCACTACATTTTATTGTAG
This sequence comes from Methylotenera sp., assembly GCA_021732405.1. Classification (GTDB taxonomy): domain Bacteria; phylum Pseudomonadota; class Gammaproteobacteria; order Burkholderiales; family Methylophilaceae; genus Methylotenera_A. Next base: position 6,977 of record JAKFVB010000071.1, on the reverse strand, counting down.
AGCTAGCACCAGAAAAGCCTGATAGCCCGCAGCGCATTAATATTATTCGCGTGCCACGCGTATTGCCAAGGGTGATTCAGCTACCAAATAACGGCACGAATAATCAACCAAGTCAGCAACAATTTGTCACCTTAACCAGTATTATTGCTGCACATTTGCCCGATTTATTCGGTCAAAAAAAGATATTAAGTTACTCACAATTTAGGGTCACACGACACTCTGATTTGGCGTTAGATGAAGATGACATTAGTGACTTGCCCAAAGCTTTGCGTCAAGAGCTGGCACAGCGACCATTTGGTGAGGCAGTGCGCTTAGAAGTATCTCAAAGCTGCGTTGCGCATTTGTCTGATTTTCTATTGGCTGAGTTCAACTTAACCCCCGCATCGCTTTATCCAGTGCAAGGCCCAGTCAATTTGGGCCGCTTGATTTCATTAACAGGCTTAGCGCAAGGTGTTGATGCAACGGGTGCCGATTTAGCTTTCACGCCATTCAAACCAGTTTGGCCAAAGCAACTTAAGCACGATGAATCATTTTTTACGCAGCTGCAGCAGGGCGATGTGTTGATTCATCGACCTTATGAAAGCTTTGATGCGGTGATTAAATTTTTGCATGAAGCGGTGCATGATCCAAAAGTATTGGCGATTCATCAAACCATTTACCGCACTGGCAGCGATATGCGTATGCTCAACTTGCTGCAAGAAGCGGTACGTCGTGGTAAAGAAGTATTAGTCGTAGTAGAAATCAAAGCCCGTTTTGATGAGGAAACCAATATTAACTGGGCAGAATCGCTTGAAGCGATTGGTGCGCAAATTGTGTACGGCATGGTGGGTTTAAAAACGCATGCCAAAATGTTATTGGTGATGCGGCAAGAAGGTAAGCGCATTAAACGTTATGCGCATGTTTCAACAGGAAATTACAACGCCAATACCGCCAAGCTATACACCGATATCTGCATGCTCACCAGCAACTTAACGCTCACGCGCGAGATAGAATATGTGTTCAGGCATTTAACCAGTCAGATTGCGTTGCCGCGTATGCAGCAATTGCTAGTCGCACCTTTTAATTTACAAGCCACCATGCTGCGCCAGATTGCAGCAGCAAAACGCGCTTGCATATTAGGGGGCAAAGCTAAAATTGTGGCAAAGATGAATTCGCTCACTGATAACGTTTTAGTTAAAGCATTAATTAGCGCAGCGCAACAAGGTGTGACAATTGATTTGGTTATTCGAGGTGCCTGTATTTTGCCTGTTGATGTGCCAGGCGTAGAGAGCCGCATTCGTATTCGCTCAATCGTGGGGCGCTTTTTAGAGCATTCACGTATTTTTTATTTTGAGATTAATCATCTCAATGGTCAAACAAGTAAGCGCATGTGGTTATCAAGCGCCGATTGGATGAGCCGAAATATGATGCGTCGCGTAGAAATTGCGTGGCCAATTTTGGATGAGCAGATGCAAACGCGCGTGATGCAAGAGTGCCTATTGCCTTATTTGGATGACACAGAAGATGCTTGGGTGCTGACGGAAGAGGGGAAATACAAGCAATTGTATGCAGAGAATATAGCTGAGCAGAATGGTAGTAGAAAATTAAGTACCCAAAAAACACATATAAAAACTTATACAGCGCAATAAAGTAGGTCAATAAATGGCGACTAAACCCATACCTTACCCAAGCTTTGACAACATTATTATTTGGCGTCATGCAGAAGCAGAGCAAGCAGACTTTGAGCTAGGTGAGCAAGATAGCGCGCGGCAACTGACGATTAAAGGTCAGCATCAAGCAAAGCGCATGGCACGATGGCTCAAAGAGCATTTACCTAAAAATGTGGCTTTAGTTTGTAGCCCAGCACTGCGGGCTATACAAACTGCTGAAGCGCTCAATTATAAAATCCAGTTGAATAATGCCTTAAAACCAAGCGCTAGCTTAGTTGATGTGCTACACGAGTTAACCCAATATCAGCAGCAAAAAAACATTCTAATCGTCGGACATCAACCTTGGTTAGGTGAGTTGGTTGCTTATTTGTTTGAGCAAACAGTCGTTGATGTTGCAGATATTCAATCGCTTAGCGTAAAAAAAGGCGCAGTCTGGTGGCTGCGCCGTCAGGCTTCTGAAAAATCTTCAGCACTGCAACCAGGATACACGCTGCGCGCTATGCAAACACCTAGTTTGCTGTAGCTAGATTGTGGTTGATTGTTCAGTCTTGGCTGGCTTTAACCTGAATAATTCTGGCTAGTCTTTCTTATTTGGTCGACCAGTTTTAATCACTGGAATTTTAGCCAAGGTTGTTTTTAATGCATTGTCGCTCATAGCCGCTAATAATTTAATGCCAGCGCGTAATAGCTCGCTTTTTTTAGCAGGTTGCCCCATTGACGTTAAGCGCGCTTTTAGCAAAGCGATTTGCGCGTATTCATCCTTAGGCATGGTGAAACTATCACGCTCCATTTTTACTTTGTCTGATTTAGGCTTTTTATCATCTGGTTTGCTGTCTTTTTTAACTGCTTTTTTCGCTATATTTTTACTTGCAGTTGTAGTGGGCGTAGGTTTTACGACAGCTGATTTAACTACTGTTGCTTTAACTGCAGGCTTTGCAGTAGCTGGTTTAATGGCAGCGGCAGCTTTTACTGGCGTTTTAACCGCTGGTTTTGTGGCAGCGCTTTTTGATGTCGATGTTTTTGAAGCTGGCGTTTTTAAGCCTGTCGGTTTTAAACCAAGTGCCTGTGCTTGAATAGGTGATATTTTAGACATAAATAAACTCCTCATTTAGTGTGCAATAAGATTGTGTTTAAACTGAAGCGGTTATTCAATTTAAAAACAGTGTAAACAGTTTATACCGTTTAATTTGCATGTCAAATATTTTAAACCATTAAATCAGCTAGTTAAGTCATAAATTTGTCATAAAAATGACTTAATTGGGCGTAGAAACAACTAAGCTCCAGTTGGTTTTTTGCCAAGCTAAAATTTCTTCCTCTAGTAAATAACAAGTTTGCGGGAAGCTTTGTTGCCATGCGCTAGGCAAGCTCAACATAAAAATATTATCGGCGCGTTCCAATTTAATATTTTTTAATACGGGCATATTACGTGAGTGGCAGAAAATAACCGCTAAACGCAGTGATAAGAGCTTGATAATAAAACGGTCATCATCAAAATCTACTTCTAGTTTTTTAAGTTTTCCGCAATGACCTAAAACCAATAAGCTTAGGCTATGCAGCTCATTTTGTGAAAACCCCATCAGTTCCGTATTATCTAAAATATAGGCGCCATGCTTATGTAATTCGCTATGCGAAATAGATGCGCCAACCTCATGACACAAGGCGGCCCAACCTAATATTTGTCTTGATTTACTCAATTCGGAGCGATTTAATTCTGCTAAGTGATGATCAGAAAGCTGTAGCGAAGGGCGCAAAGCATCATAAAACTCAAGCGCTACTTTTGCTACATTATGCGCATGCTTTTTATTGACGCCAAAGCGTGTAGTAAGGCGTGAAATAGACGCATCACATAAATCTTCTGGCGCATCAGATTCGTCATCCATCAAGTCGTATAAAACGCCATGGCGCAGCGCGCCTTTTGCAACCATTAGCGTATCCAGTTTAAGCAAATCGAATATGCCAATCAAGATACTTAAACCGCCACCAATCACCGATTTGCGATCTTCTTTTAAGCCAATTAAATCAAGCCTGTCTGCAGTTCTGGCTTTGATAAGCTGTCCACGCAGCCAGGCCAAACCTTCGCGCGTAATTTTATCTGCATCAAAACCCGCGTAGCCTAAAATTTCAGCTACAGCACCAACCGTGCCAGATGCACCATAAGCAACATCCCACTGGTTACGTTGATATACATGCGCAACTGCATCTAAAAATGATTCAGCGGCAATTTCGGCACGCTGCAAATTGCGCTCAGTTAATTGGCCATCTGCAAAATATTTAAGCGACCAAGCCACAGAGCCAACGCGCGTTGAGTCAGTGGTTTGCGCGTTTAGATGTTGCCCTAAAATAAACTCAGTAGAGCGACCGCCAATATCAATCACTAAGCGTCTTTCATCTGACTGCGGCAATAAGCGGCTCACGCCTTGATAAATCAATCGCGCTTCTTCAACGCCAGAAATCACTTCTACATCAAAGCCCAATGCTTTTTTTGCCAGCTTTAAAAACTCATCGCGATTCTTAGCCTCACGCAGGGTTTGCGTGGCAACGGCACGCACATGATGTTTAGGAAAACCTTTTAATGTTTCACCAAAACGCGCCAAGCATTTGAGGCCACGTTCAATCGCTTCTGGTTTTAGATTGCGCTCTTCATCTAAATCTCCGCCTTGGCGCACAGTTTCTTTTAAATAATCAACGCGCTGAATCTGGCCTTTTTCGTAACGTCCGATTTCAAGCCTAAAACTGTTAGAACCCAAATCAATCGCGGCTAGTAGGGTTTCGCTAGAAATAATATTATCGTTTTGCATAATGCTTTTATAGCATATTTGCTTGTCGTTCAGATGACAAAATGTGGACTTAACACAAATTATTGACTAAAAAATACGCATAATAAAACTTGAAATTTGCCAGCAAAGCCCAATATGTATGATGTTTATGGCAATAGTTAACACATTAAATTAGAGGAAAAATATGGCGACTGAAGATAAAAAAACCGCAAAACCTGCAACAGAAAAAATGGAATTTAAAGCGGAAGTGAAGCAATTACTACAGTTAATGATTCATTCGCTTTACAGTAATAAAGAGATTGTGCTGCGCGAACTGATTTCGAATGCATCCGATGCTGCAGATAAACTGCGTTTTGAGGCGTTGGCCAATGGCGCGCTGTACGAAAATGACTCTGAGCTTAAAATCCAAATTGGTTTTGATAAAGCCAAGCGCACGCTGACTATTTCGGATAACGGTATTGGTATGAGCCGCGATGAAGTGATTGCCAATATCGGTACCATTGCAAAATCGGGCACCAAAGAGTTTTTTAATGCGTTAAGTGGTGATGCAGCGAAAGATGCCAATTTGATTGGCCAATTTGGTGTGGGTTTCTACTCAGCTTTTATTATTGCCGATAAGGTTACTTTAATAACACGCCGCGCAGGCAGTACAGAAGCCGTTAAATGGGTGAGTGCTGGTGAAGGCGATTTCACATTGGAAACAGTTGAAAAGGCCACACGCGGTACCGAAATTACCCTGCATTTGCGTAAAGATGAAGATGAGTTTTTAAACGATTGGCAATTAAAGTCGATTATCCGCAAATATTCTGACCACATCACTCTGCCAATTATGATGTACAAATCCGAATGGAAAGAGGGCGTAGAAAGCGCTGATGGTACAAAACAGCCTGGTGAAATGGTTGTGACTGATGAGCTAGAAACCATTAATAAAGCGTCTGCATTATGGGCGCGTAGCAAAAACGACATTACAGCAGATGAATATAACGAATTTTATAAACATGTATCACATGATTATGAAGCGCCGCTTGGCTACACGCACAGCCGAGTAGAAGGCAAACAAGAATATATTTCTCTACTGTATATTCCTAGCAAGGCGCCGTTTGATTTATACGATAGAGAGCGCCGCCACGGCATTAAGCTGTATGTAAAACGCGTGTTTATTATGGAAGACGCTGAAAAGTTAATGCCGCAATACTTGCGATTTGTGCGTGGCGTGATTGATTCGGCTGATTTGCCGCTCAATGTTTCGCGCGAAATCTTGCAAGATAGCCGCGATGTGGATGCGATTAAAAATGGTTCTGTAAAAAAAGTGTTGGGTTTGTTAGAAGATTTAGCCAAAGATAAAGCAGAAGAATACGCTAAATTTTGGACAGAGTTTGGCCGTGTATTAAAAGAAGGTCCGGGCGAAGATTTTGCCAATAAAGATAAAATCGCTGGTCTTTTAAGATTCGCCAGTACGCATGCGGATAATGATGTGCAGAACGTTTCATTTGCAGATTATGTTGCGCGCATGAAACCAGAGCAAGAAGCGATTTACTATATTACTGCTGATACTTTTGCCGCCGCGCAACATAGCCCACATTTAGAGATTTTCCGCAAAAAAGGCATAGAAGTGTTGCTGATGTCGGACAAAGTGGATGAATGGTTGTTAGGCAGCTTAACCGAGTTTGAGGGCAAAAAGCTGCAATCGATTGCCAAAGGCGATTTAGATTTAGGCAAGCTGGAAGACGAGACAGAAAAAGAAGCCAAAGCGAAAATTGAGGAAGACGCAAAAAGCCTGATTGAGCGCATTAAAACTGCGTTGGGTGATAGTGTTAAAGAAGTGCGTGTCACGCATCGTTTAACCGATTCGCCGGCTTGTTTGGTGGCGGGTGAGCATGATGTATCGGCTAATTTGGCACGTATATTAAAAGCGGCTGGTCAAAACGCACCAGATACCAAACCTGTTTTAGAGATTAATCCAGCGCATAAATTAGTCAAGCGCTTAGAAGCGGAAACAGCTGAAGCGATATTTAACGACCTAGCACATTTAGTATTTGACCAAGCTTTACTGGCAGAAGGTGGTCAATTAAATGACCCAGCAAGCTTTGTAAAGCGCATGAATAGCTTGTTGGTTTAATCTATGTTTAAATAAAAAGCCTGCTAAATATTAGTAGGCTTTTTTGTTAGTGCACAAATTTTCACAAAAGATTGGCTTGGTATTTGCTAAAATGAATTATTGGCAATCGCTTAATCTTCTACAGAAAGCTCCATTGAAATGAAAACGTCGACTAAATCTGCAAAAAAAGAAGCCATTATTTTGCCTAAGCTCACCCCTGTCAAACAGGCATTACAAAACCACTTAATATTTTCATGTTTTAAGACAGACAAGGTCGCCACGCCAAGAGATTGGTATCATACCGCTGCCTATACTGTGCGTGATCACGTGGTTGAGCGTTGGGTTAGAACATCAGAATCGTATTATGATCAAGACCCCAAGCGTGTTTATTACCTCTCTCTCGAGTTTTTGATTGGGCGCATGCTCACTAACGCTGCACTTAATTTGGGCATG
>JAKFVB010000039.1 GCA_021732405.1 Methylotenera sp. | reverse complement strand
TCCTGCATCATGCACATCTAAACCTAGCCAATGACCAGTGCGATGCATGTAAAACTGGCGATAGCTGGCGTTTTCCAACACCTCTTCTTTTGTACCTGTGCACAATTTAAAATCGATAAAGCCTTGAACCAATATTTCCAAAGCCGCTTCATGCGGCGCATTCCAGTGATTGCCTGGCTTGGCCGCGTCTATGGCAGCCAACTGCGCGTTTAATACTAAATCGTATAAATCGCGCTGGGCAGGGCTAAATTTGCCATTTACTGGGAAGGTGCGTGTGATATCGCTAGCATAGCCATCTAACTCGCAACCCGCGTCGATTAACAATAAATCGCCATCATTCAACACACAATTATTGGCGTTGTAATGCAAAGTGCAAGCGTTTGCACCGCCCGCCACAATGCTGGTGTAAGCGGGTGCTTGTGCGCCATTTTTATAAAATTCGTGCAAAAATTCGGCTTCGATTTCATATTCTTTTTTGTTTGGTTTCGTTATCGTCATCGCACGATTATGTGCGCCAGCCGCAATGTTGGCACTGCGGCGCATTAAGTCGATTTCAAACGGTGTTTTAATTAAGCGTTGCTTATCGACTAATTGACGTATATCTAACACCGCCTCTGGCGCAGAAACGCCAGTACGTGCCAAATCTTTCACTTTGTTTAGCCAATTGGTCACACGCTTATCCCAACTCGCGTCAAAACCTAAACTATAAAATAACTGGCTTTGATTGCCCATCAGCTTAATCATTAACGAATCTAGCTCACTAATACTATAAGCCTCATCAAAACCAAATTGCTCTTTAGCCGCTTGCGGGCCGAAGCGAAAGCCATCCCAAATTTCGCGCTCCATATCTTTATCACGGCAAAACAGAATGCTTTTGTTTTGCTCGCCTGCGATTAAAATCAGCACACTTTCTGGCTCGGTAAATCCCGTTAAATAATAGAAATAGCTATCAAATCGATAGGGATAATGACTATCGCGATTGCGCACGACTTCTGGCGCGGTGGGAACAATCGCAACACCGTTACCCATTTGGCTTAAAAGCTGGCGGCGGCGTTGCTGAAATTCGTTTACATTAAACATGGTCATTTCGTCAAAATTCGATGATTTTATAGCGTTAAGTTATTCAGAGCCTGTAATCGCTCAGGCGTTCCAATATCATGCCACATGCCTTGATGATATTGTGCGGTGGCTTTATTTTCGGCGATGGCTTGGCGCAATAATGGCGCTAATTTTGCAGCATCGCCCCGTTTAATTGGCGCAAACAAATTGGGGTGATAAACGCCAACGCCAGAGAAAGTGCGCATAGGCATACCTTGATTGATAAGCATGCCTGCGTCAATCGCAAAATCACCATTGGGATGTTGTGGTGGGTTATTCACCAGTACCAAATGCGCCAACATATTCGGCGCTAGTGTAATTTGCGCAAAATCAATATCAGTAAATGTATCGCCATTGACCACTAAAAAAGCTTCATTTTTACTACCGTTGTCAGTTAATAAAGGTAGCGCGTTGGCAATGCCGCCTGCGGTTTCCAACGCAACAGTTTCTGGGCTGTATTGAATCTGTAAATTCCACTGACTGCCATCGCCCAAAGCCGCTTCGATTTGACTGCCTAAATGGGCATGATTTATCACCACCTCTTTAAAGCCTGCGCGACTTAAATTTTCTAAATGCCAAACGATTAATGGTTTACCACCGACCTTTAATAAAGGTTTTGGTGTGTGGTCAGTGAGTGGGCGCATGCGTTCACCTCTGCCTGCCGCTAATATCATGGCTCGCATTAAAAAGTGTAGCCTTCCTGCGTTTTCACGTTTTCTAACTGGTTAAGTAGCTTTAACATTGGCCGTAATTCCACATAACGCTCACAAGCTTTGCGCAAATAATGCATCACTAAGGGCATATCTTTTAAGTAGCCGTCTTTGCCATCGCGATGATACAGCCGTGCAAAAATACCCAGCACTTTAATATGCCGCTGCGCACCCATCCATTCAAAATCGCGATAGAACTCACTAAAATCATCAGGCACTGGCAAGCCTGCCTTTTTGGCAGGCTGCCAATAGCGCACCGCCCAATCAATAATTTGCTCTTCATCCCACTCAATATAAGCATCTTTTAATAAAGACACCAAATCGTAAGTGATGGCGCCATGAACTGCGTCTTGAAAATCTAATACGCCTGGATTATGCTCAGCGGTAATCATTAAATTGCGCGAATGATAATCGCGGTGTACTGTCACTTGCCCTTGCGCCAGAATATTTTCAATCAGAACAGAAAAGGTAATTTGCAGCACCTTTTCTTGCTCAGCGGTTAAGGTGATGCCTAAATGTTTGCTGATGTACCAATCGGGGAAAAGCTGCATTTCACGTTGCAATAACGCACTATCGTAATTTGGTAACGTGTTTGTTTGAAAACCGCCTGTTTGGCTGGCTAGTTGCATTTTAATCAGCGCATCGGTGGCATCGGTATACAATTTTTGCGCGTTGTCTTTATTTAACGCGCTTAAATAGGTGTCATTACCCAAATCGCTGATGAGCAAAAAACCTTGATTAATATCTTGAGCAACAATTTTGGGTACATTTAACCCAGCTTCTAATAATAATTGTGCAATCTTAACAAATGGCGTGCAGTCCTCTTGTGGCGGGGGCGCATCCATAGCAATCAAGGTAATACCGTGTGATTCAGCACTACCTAAATGCACTCTAAAATAACGTCTAAAGCTGGCATCGGCTGAGGCAACCGTTAAGGTAAAGGGCTGCTTCAGTGAAGCCTCTAACCAATTTTTTAATGCTGATAATCTATCCACTGCTGACCCTTGTATATTTTTATATATTATTCACTATAAGCAAGCAATTGCCTTCAAGTGCATGCTTAAATACAGTTATATACGATTTTATCATTCATCTGTAAAATAGTAAGTCTAGGTTTTGTTTTTAAAAAAATTCATTCGTTAACCAGCGCCCGCTAAATCAGGCGTATTAATTAAGACTGTGCTCAAAGAAATCACCATTGCGCTATACGTTCTCAACTATTGTTCGCTCGACTATTGACTCTGCTCAGCACCACTGCGCGCTAGTCGCCACAGTATTAATGTCCAGCTTTAGCGTAATGGCATGGGCTGAGACCTTAACGACCGAGCTTTCTCAAGTGCCTGAAACCACTTTGCCAACCGCCTTGCCAGACGCCATTGAAATCGAAGGCGATAAAATGGATTTATATCTAGATCGCAAAATGCGCGCCAGCGGTAACGCATCTATTAGCAAAGGCGATCAAAAAATCTATGGTGATAGCATTGAATATGATGTGCAGAATGATGAGCTAAAAGTAAACGGTAATGCCCGCATTGAATTGGGCGATGGGCAGATTACTGGGCCGTCGCTCAAAATGCGCTTGTCTGAAAGTATTGGCGAAATGCGCGATGCATCTATTTCTCTGAAGAAAAATATCAAAGATACATCAACGGGCTTTAGCCCTCAAAATGGCCCTAGCGTTTACACACAATCTAAATTACTTAACTCGCAAACCAGCTTAACTGATGACCCAAGACAGTATCAGGATAATTATCGCGAGCCTGCAACACCAATTGGCCAAGCGTCAATTGACCCAAAGTTTAACTCCTCTCGCGGCGATGCTAAAGCGGTTTTTTTTGAGGGTGAAGATAAAAAACGCTTAAAAAACGCACGCTACACCACATGCGAGGCTGGCGTTGACGACTGGTATATTAAAGCCAAAGAAATCCTACTAGACGATTACACACAATCTGGCACTGCCACCAATGCGCATATTGAATTTAAAGGTGTTCCGCTGCTGTATATGCCTTGGATGAGCTTTTCGTTTAATAATGAGCGTAAATCAGGCTTTTTAGCCCCAACTGTTGGTACCACTAGCCGAAGCGGTTTTGAAACACTGATTCCCTATTACATTAACATCGCCCCCAATGTTGACGCCACCGTTGGCACACGCTACTTGAGTAAGCGTGGCTTACAATTTCAAGGTGAATTAAGATATTTAAACGAAAACTTCTCTGGCTTAAATAACGTAGAGTATTTAGATAATGACAGTTTGAGCGGTCAGCAGCGCTACTATGCCAATATTAGTCATAAACATCAATTAAGTGAGGGCTGGTCGGCTGGCTATAATATTGAAAAAGTATCCGATGACCAATATTTTTCAGAAACATCGACTCGCATTGTCAGCACCAGCCGGGTTAATTTGCCGCAAGAGGGCCGCGTTGATTATGTGGGCGATGTATGGCGATTTAATGGCCTAGTGCAACAATATCAAAATCTGGACGAAATTAATTACGCCTATCAACGACTGCCGCAACTGACGCTAACAGCCGATAAAGAATGGGGTTCAATTAACAGCCAGCTCTATAGCCAGTGGGTGTATTTTGACCGCAATAGCGATGCACCAATTGCGCCAACGGGTAGTCGCCTCACGGTATATCCATCTGTTAGTGCACCTTTTACTAGGCCATACGGATTTATAACGCCAAAAGTTGGCGTGCATGCCACTCACTACAACCTTAACGACAACAATTACAACATTAATGGCAATAATGTCAGCAATAATTCTGCATCGCGTACTTTGCCTATTTTTAGTTTAGATAGCGGCCTGTATTTTGAACGCGATGTGAATATCGTTAAAAACAGCTACACCCAAACCTTTGAACCACGCTTGTTCTATGTGTATATCCCCGATAAAAATCAAGATTTATTACCTGTATTTGATTCAGCTTTAGCCGATTTAAACTTAACCACTTTATTTACCGAAAATCAATTCACAGGTAATGATAGAGTAAACAACGCTAATCAGCTTAGCTTGGCATTTACCACGCGCATGATTGATAAAGATACTGGTATTGAACGTGTCTCAGCGACCATCGGTCAGCGCTATTACTTTAACGACCAGAATGTAACTCTGCCGGGCAGCATAAGGTCTGAAAGCAACTCTACAGACATCATCGCAGCGCTAACAGGGCGACTTTCTAACAAGTGGAATTTAGATGCTTTCTGGCAATACAACACCGACGATGCGGGTATTGTGCGCACTAATCTTCTGGCCAGATACAACCCAGAACCGGGTAAATTACTGAATATTGGCTACCGTTATACCCAACAATTTTTAGAGCAAATCAACCTTTCAGGACAATGGCCGTTAAGTCGTGGATGGTATGGTGTAGGACGATTTAACTATTCCATCCGTGAAAAAAGTTTGATTGAAAGCTTAGCAGGGGTGGAATATGATGCAGGTTGTTGGCAAGTGCGTACTGTATTCCAACGTGTAGAAACCGCAGCTGCGGACGCCAACTATGGTTTTTTCTTGCAACTTGAGCTAGGTGGATTAGCTTCAATTGGCTCTAATCCACTCAATTTATTACGGCGCGATATTCCGGGCTATCTAAGCTCTAGCGATATTCCAAACATTTACAGGCAACAAAATTACAACCAATGAAATTAACCAATGTTATGACTGAATTTTTTAAACCATTATTGTTAATACTCTTTCTATCATCCAATCTTCTGATGGCGGCTACTAATGTAGATTCCACAGTAAAAATGGATCGCATTATTGCTGTAGTTGATCAAGGTGTGATTACGGAGCAGGAATTAACCGATAGAGTGAATACAGTGTCTTCACAGCTAGAAAAGCAAGGCACAGCGCTGCCGCCAAAAGAGGTACTAGAAAAACAAATCTTAGAGCGATTAATCGTTGATAGTCTACAGTTACAACTTGCCAGCCAAACTGGCATCAAGGTAGACGATACGCAGCTAGATAAAACCATTGAGCGTATTGCCAGCCAAAATAAATTGACTGTAGCTGAGTTTAAAACAGCACTTGAGAGCGATGGCCTTAGTTTGCGTAAGTTTCGCGAAGATATTCGCAATGAAATTACCATTTCGCGCCTACGCGAGCGAGATGTTGAGAACCGATTAACGGTTTCTGATGGCGAAATTGACAATTTTTTAACCACGCAAGCCAATCGCGGTGATGAGCAAGATGAATATGAAATTTCACATATTTTAATCCGCGCACCAGAAGACAGCTCGCCAGAAGATTTAGAAAAAGTACGTGCTAAAACAGAAAGTGCGTTGCAAGAATTAGCCAACGGTAAAGACTTTACACAAGTATCAGCTAGCTTTTCAGATACGCCAAATGCGCTAGAGGGCGGTCAATTAGGCTGGAAAAATGGCGCTCAAATACCTACATTGTTTTTAGATGCAGTAAAAGGCATGCAAGTAGGCGAAATTTCTAAACCATTACGCAGCCCCAATGGATTCCATATTCTTAAACTCACCAACCGCCGTGGCGGCGTTTCTACTCTGATGATAGAACAAACGCATGCGCGCCATATTCTGATTAAATTAACCGAAATTGTGTCTGAAAAAGACGGCAAGCAAAAAATGGATACCATTAAAGAGCGTTTAGATAATGGCGTTAAGTTTGAAGATATGGCACGCCAATATTCAGAAGACGGCAGCGCAAGCAGCGGCGGTGATTTGGGCTGGGTAAACCCTGGCGATACAGTACCTGCATTTGAGAAAACCATGAACGAACTGGCAGTCAATGAAATTAGTGCGCCAGTGCGCTCACCTTTTGGCTGGCATATTATTCAAGTATTAGAGCGTCGTAAACAAGATGTGAGTAAAGAAGCCGCCAGATTAAAAGCACGCCAAGAGATTCGTGCGCGCAAATCAGATGAAGCCTATCAAGACTGGGTACGCGAGTTACGCGATAGTGCTTTCGTTGAATTGCGTCTTGACGATAAGTTTTAATCTATAACAGCTTCATACCATCGCTTCAATTACATAAACGAATAGCACTTTGAGTGATTCATTCACACGTATAGCCATTACTTCAGGTGAACCTGCTGGCATCGGCCCCGACATTTGCGTGCTGTTATCGCAATTGGATATTGCCGCGGATATCACCATTATTGGTGATATTGAAGTGTTAACACATCGCGCACAACAGCTGAACATTTCAGTTGATATTGTGCCTTATCAAATAACACAAGATGCGCAGCCACACATCAAAAACCAGCTCAAAGTATTACATATTCCAACGGCAATTAACGTTAGTGCTGGCACATTAAATCCAGCCAATAGCCAATATGTGTTAAATACGCTCACCTGCGCGGTTGATGGTGCATTAAGCCATGCGTTTAATGCGATTGTGACCGCGCCTGTGCACAAAGGTGTGATTAATGATGCTGGCATTGCTTTTACTGGTCACACTGAATTTTTAGCACAGCATACTAACACCTCAAATGTGGTAATGATGTTAGTGGGTAGCGGCTTAAGAGTCGCGCTTGCGACCATTCACTTAGCCTTAAAAGATGTGCCTGCCGCCATTACGCAATCAGGCTTAGAAACAACGATTCGTATTTTGCACCACGATTTAGCCACTAAATTTGGGTTAAGTAATCCGCGCATTTTAGTTGCAGGACTTAACCCACACGCGGGAGAAGATGGCTATTTGGGGCGCGAAGAAATTGAAGTGATTAACCCCGTATTAAATAAATTACGCGCTGAAGGCATGCAATTGATTGGTGCACTGCCAGCAGATACGCTATTTGCCAAACACCATTTAAGCCAAGCCGATGCAGTACTTGCTATGTACCACGATCAAGGCTTACCCGTGCTAAAACACGCCAGCTTTGGTGAGGGCGTCAATGTCACGCTAGGCTTACCGATTATTCGTACATCAGTTGACCACGGTACGGCACTAGACTTAGCAGGCACAGGAAAAATTGACATCGGCAGTATGTTAAGTGCCATCAACTTAGCCATTGAATTAGCAGGCCATCGTGTTAAAAGGTAAGTAACAAAATGAAGCACGTCGCAAAAAAAAGATTCGGGCAAAATTTCTTGACCGACCAAGGCGTGATTAATAGTCTAGTTGAGGCAATTAATCCGCAAGAAAATCAAGTGATTGTCGAAATCGGCCCAGGTCTTGGCGCATTAACCAAACCGCTTTTGGCGAAAATCGAGCATTTGCATGTAGTTGAAATCGATCGCGATATTGTGGCTTGGATGCAAACCGAATACGCAAAACCTGCCTATGCGAAAAATACGCTAAGTATCCACAATGTGGATGCGCTGAAATTCGACTTCTCAAGCCTTAGCAGCAATCTCAGGGTAACTGGCAACCTACCGTACAATATTTCTACGCCTATTTTGTTTCATCTATTAGATAACGTCAGCCACATCACCGATATGCATTTTATGCTGCAAAAAGAAGTGGTCGAACGCATGGTGGCGCAGCCTTCAACGCCAGCTTATGGGCGGCTTTCGGTGATGTTGCAATATTATCTGGCGATGGAATATTTAATTACCGTACCGCCAGAAGCTTTTGACCCAGCACCAAAAGTGGAGTCCGCTTTTGTGCGTTGTGTGCCGCATGCCGTGCTGCCATTTGTTGCCAAAGATACCGCTCTTTTTTACAAAGTAGTATTGTCTGCATTTGGTCAGCGCCGCAAAACGCTGCGCAATACTTTAAAAGTCCTATTAGATGATGCTGGCTTTGCTGCCTTAGGCATTAATCCACAATTACGCGCCGAAAATCTAAGCGTTGCCGAGTTTGTTCACATTAGCAACTATCTTGTCAGCAACAATGTTGGCAATTCGCTTGTTTGATATAATTACTTTTTCCCAAAATCCCTTTATTTAAAGCTAGAGAACTCACCATGCGAATCATCTTACTTGGCGCACCAGGCGCAGGCAAAGGCACACAAGCCACCCACTTACGTGAAAAATTCAATATCCCGCAAATTTCAACTGGCGATATGCTACGCGCTGCGGTTAAAGCGGGCACGCCATTAGGCTTAGAAGCCAAAGCGTTTATGGATAGCGGCGGATTAGTGCCAGATGCGGTGATTATTGGTTTGGTCAGCGAGCGCATTAAAGAAGCCGACTGTGCCAACGGCTTTTTATTCGATGGCTTTCCACGCACAATTCCACAAGCCGAAGCCATGAAAGCTGCAGGCGTTGGCATTGATTATGTAGTAGAAATTGATGTGCCAGATGAAGCAATCGTAGAACGCATGAGCGGCCGCCGTAGCCACCCTGCTTCTGGTCGCACTTATCACGTTACATTCAATCCGCCAAAAGTAGCTGGCAAAGATGATGTAACAGGCGAAGATTTAGTGCAGCGCGATGACGACAAAGAAGAAGTCGTGAAAAACCGCTTAAATGTGTACCATAGCCAAACCAAACCACTAGTAAAATACTATGTCGATTGGGCTAATAGCGGTTTGGCTGGTGCGCCTAAACATGTGTTTGTAAATGGTATTGGTGAAATGGAAACGATTAAAACCAATATTTTTAATGGATTAAAATAATCTAACAATCATAAAGTTAATGTTATTTAACGTTTATTTACGTGTCAAGAGCCTGCAAGTAGGATTAAACTGTAATTAAATTCATTAGCACGCTTATCATTAAGGACTAAATAAATGAAAGTTCGAGCACTCGTTTTACTAGGCGTATTCGGTTTATTTTTAGTATTTATGATACTGAATTGGGCAACTATTATGGCGCCAACAACGCTTAATTTAGGCGTTGCTGATGTGAATGCGCCACTTGGTTTGGTGATGTTAGCGATGATTGCTTTGCTAACTGCGCTCTTTCTTATCTTTATCGTTTATCTGCAAACCTCAGTTTTGTTTGAAGCGCGCCGCCATGCGAAAGAGTTGCAAAATAACCGTGAATTAGCCGATAAAGCTGAAGCCTCACGCTTTACCGAACTGCGCCAATTTATGGATGCAGAGATTCAAAAGCAAGCTAGCATGCAAGCGGAATCCAAGTCTGCATTACTAACAAAATTAGACGTACTCAGTGCAGATATTCATCGCGCAATCGATATTTCTGGCAATTCACTTTCTGCCTATATTGGCGAATTGGAAGATAGGCTTGAGGCTAAATTCCCCGCACAAAAATAATCATCTCAATGAGCCTAGTTAACAACGTTGGTGGGCTCATTTTCTTAAAAATCGAATCGCTGTATCGCGTTTTATAAAATATCAGTCAATTTTAGTGTTAAGTATTGCGCTCACTGCGCTCACTGCGCACTTCAAGCGCATCACAGGCCATGCGAAAGGCTGAGCGTTCAAGTATAATTTCGGTATTCCTACTTAAGATTAATACGCCATGCAACAGCAGTACCCTTTTAAAGAAATCGAATCACAAACCCAAGCATATTGGGAAGCCAATCAAACATTTGCTGCCAGTGAAACCAGCGATAAACCCAAGTATTATTGTTTATCGATGTTTCCTTACCCAAGTGGGCGCTTGCATATGGGCCATGTGCGCAACTACACCATTGGCGATGTGTTAAGCCGTTTTCACAAAATGAAGGGCTTTAACGTGATGCAGCCTATGGGCTGGGATGCCTTTGGCCTGCCTGCGGAAAATGCCGCAATCAAAAACAATACGGCGCCTGCAAAATGGACGTATGAAAATATTGAGCATATGAAAACCCAGCTGAAACAATTGGGTTTAGGTGTGGACTGGAACCGTGAAATTGCCACCTGCAAGCCAGAATATTACAAATGGGAGCAATGGCTTTTCACGGAATTATTCAAGAAAGGCCTGATTTATAAAAAAACCTCAACGGTGAATTGGGACCCAGTAGATGGCACGGTGCTTGCCAATGAACAAGTGATTGACGGCCGCGGCTGGCGTAGTGGCGCGCTTGTAGAAAAGCGCGATATTCCGCAGTACTTCATGAAAATCACGGCTTATGCTGAAGAGTTGTTGAACGACTTAGATAAGCTGGATGGCTGGCCTGAGCAAGTTAAAACCATGCAACGCAATTGGATTGGCAAAAGTTACGGTTGCGAAGTGGAGTTTCCAATCGTTGGTCAAGAAGCCAACTTAAAAGTGTATACCACACGCCCAGATACCTTGATGGGCGCCACTTATGTGGCGGTGGCTGCTGAGCATGCGCTGGCGACTTTAGCCGCACAAACTAATCCTGCATTGGCTGACTTTATTGCCGAATGCAAACGCGGTAGCGTAGCAGAAGCCGATGTAGCCACCGCTGAGAAAAAAGGCATGGATACGGGTTTATTTGTGACGCATCCATTGAATGGCGAGCAATTGCCAGTATGGGTAGCGAACTATGTGTTGGCTAGCTATGGCGAAGGTGCTGTGATGGCGGTGCCTGCGCATGATGAGCGCGATTTTGAGTTTGCTAAGAAATATAATTTACCAATTAAAGTTGCTATTGCGCCAAATGATTGGCCAATTAATGATATAGATACTTCATCGGTTGTAGGCCATTCAAATGATGGAAGTGGTGAGTTGAAATTTCCTGTAATTTTCATTAAAGGCCAAGAAAATGACCGTACAAAAAATATATCTTGGTGGTCATGGCGCCCTGAATATGCTTTACATGGTCAATGTATTAATAGTGGTGAATTTGATGGCTTGAATTTTGAGCAATCTTCAGATGCCATCTCATCAGCTCTAAGCGCAAAAAACTTAGGTAAAAAACGCACGCAATTCCGCTTACGTGATTGGGGTATCTCGCGTCAGCGCTACTGGGGCTGCCCAATTCCTATTATTCATTGCGAAAAATGCGGTGAAGTGCCTGTGCATGCCGAACAATTGCCAGTTGTATTGCCAGAAGATGTGGTGATGGATGGCGTTGGTTCGCCGATTAAAAAAGACCCTAATTTTTATGAAACCACCTGCCCTACTTGTGGCGGCAAAGCCACCCGCGAAACCGATACGCTAGACACTTTTTTTGAATCATCTTGGTATTTTGCGCGTTACGCCAGCTTTGATGCCGATAAAATGTGTGATGAGCGCGCCAATTACTGGTTGCCAGTTGACCAATATGTGGGTGGTATTGAGCATGCGATTTTGCATCTTTTATATGCACGATTTTTTAACAAATTGATGCGTGATGTTGGCTTAATTAAAAATGATGAGCCATTTACCAACTTGCTCACACAAGGCATGGTACTAAAAGATGGCTCAAAAATGAGTAAATCTAAAGGCAATACGGTAGATCCTCAGGCGTTAATTGACACTTATGGCGCAGACACGGCAAGGCTTTTTATGATGTTCGCCGCACCGCCTGAGCAAAGTTTGGAGTGGGCAGATAGCGGTGTTGAAGGGGCGAATCGCTTTTTACGCAGACTTTGGAAAGCAGTATACGACCATGTGAGCTTGGGCGAAATTGCCGCTTACAGTGCTGGTGATTTAAACACAGAACTTAAAGCTATTCGTCTGCAATTACATTCAACGATTGAAAAAGTAGCCGATGACTATGGTCGTCGCCATAGCTTTAATACCGCAATTTCATCGGTGATGGAATTAATGAATGCGCTAGCAAAAATTGAGGCAACTGATGCATTAACTAGAAGCGTGCGCCAAGAAGCACTGCAAAACGTGGCGCTTTTATTGTCGCCAATTGTGCCGCATATTTGCCAAGCGCTATGGGTAGAGCTTAAACCCAATACTAGCATTTTAGACGCGAGCTGGCCTTTAGCCGATAAAGCAGCGATGGTGCAAGATGAAGTGGAGTTAGTGTTGCAAGTAAACGGCAAATTGCGCGGCAGCATGGTTGTTTCAAAACAAATGCCCAAAGAAGCGATTGAGCAGTTAGCCATTACGCAAGCTTGCATTACAAAGTTTTTGGTAGATGGTCAAACTGTGCGTAAAATCATTGTTGTGCCGAACAAACTGGTCAATGTGGTGATTGGATAAAACTTGAATCGATTAAATATGAACACTGGACTGAGAGCGCTATTTTACGCAGGCTTGTTGGCTGTAATAACCAGCTGTGGCTTTCAATTACGTGGCGCGGCCAGCATTGCTTTTGAGAGTATAAATATTCAAGGAAG
Source organism: Methylotenera sp. (assembly GCA_021732405.1). Taxonomy (GTDB): domain Bacteria; phylum Pseudomonadota; class Gammaproteobacteria; order Burkholderiales; family Methylophilaceae; genus Methylotenera_A. The sequence goes on along the minus strand of JAKFVB010000039.1, from coordinate 6,605 downwards.
CACATTAACCATCTCAAAAAACCTGGTTAAATCGCTTAAAACCAATGGTATTAAAGTATTAGATACTGCCGAAAATGCAGATGTTTTACTTGAGTTAATGGGTGAAGAAAGCGAAAAACGCATTCTTTCTTTAAGTGGTAGAGGCTTGGTCAATGAGTTTGAGTTGTATTATCGCATTCATTACCGCACTAGATATGCGGATGCCGCACTTTGGAGCCCCGTGAAAACTATTGAAGCAAGGCGTGATTTTTCGTACAGCGACGCCAATTTATTAGCCAAACAGGGTGAGGAAAAACAGTTAAATGAAAACATGCAAACTGACGTATTAAGTAATTTAATACGTCAATTATCGACACTTAAAAAATAGCTTCAACTAAAAATGCAGTTGGATTCTCATCAGTTAAAACAGCATTTAGCTAAAACATTAGCGGGCTTATACGTACTGGTGGGCGATGAGCCATTAGCCCAAAGTGAGTGCTTAGATAATATACGTTATGCGGCACGCAAGGCAGGCGCAGATGAGCGCAATAGCTTTATAGTAGAGCGCAATTTTAATTGGCAACAAATTAATCAATTTGCGCAGGTCTTATCGTTATTTTCCAGTTTACGTATCTTAGAAATTGTTATCCCAAGCGGTAAACCAGGCGTAGACGGCGGCAAGGCATTAATTGAACTCTCTGCAAACTTAATACCTGACACCACCACTATTATTGTGTTGCCAACACTAGAGCGCGATGCCAAAAACAGTGCTTGGTTTGGCGCCTTGCAAAAATCGGCTGTTGTCATTGATTTAAAAGAAATATCACCCGCTCAATTACCACAATGGCTTGCGGCCAGATTAGCATTACAGAATCAAACAACCGATGCTGTCTCACTTGCCTTTATTGCACACCAAGTAGAAGGCAACTTATTAGCTGCACATCAAGAAATCCAAAAATTAGCCTTGCTATATCCCGCTGGCGAAATCAGCCATGAATCGATACGCGAAGCGGTATTAAACGTATCTCGTTTTGATGCTTTTCAACTGGGTGACGCGGTATTGGCGGGCGACACCACACGCGTAACCGCTATTTTGCAAGGTTTGCAAGATGAAGGTGAAAACGCGGTTGCTGTCATGAATCCACTCATGTGGGTTTTACGGCCTTTGTTACGCATTAAACAGGCAGAAGCACGCAATGAAAATATCATGTCTGCCATGACGAATGCACGCATCTATGGCGATAGGCAAGCGCTGGTGAAACGCGCCTTAAGCCGCTTAAGCCTGCGCCAACTGGAAGCAGCTCTGCAAAAACTGTGTGATATTGATAAAACTGCCAAAGGCATGATGCAAGGCGATGCTTGGTTAGAACTTTCTAGGCTGTGCTTTGGTTTATCCAAAGTGCGCGGACGTTAATTCACTCAAATTCCATTCAGCTAGAACTCTACCTAGCTAGTTTAGTGTAGAGCAAAACCGTATAATGCCAGACATGAATATTAAAATCACTGATATTAAAAATTACATGCAAACGGTTGGCATTAACGCGCGCGCCGCATCGCGCCTTATGGCAGCGGCTGATACCAGCACTAAAAACCAAGCGCTTTTACATATTGCCAGCGCTATTTTGCGCGAAAAATCTGCACTGATTGCAGCTAATCAGCAAGATTTAGCTGCAGCGCGCGCCAATGGTTTAGATGATGCGATGCTAGATAGATTAACGCTATCTGAAAAATCGATTCTCACCATGGCGGAAGGTTTAAAGCAAATCGCCAATTTAGCCGACCCAATCGGCGAAATGAGTAACTTTAAATACCGCCCAAGTGGCATTCAAATTGGTCAAATGCGTGTGCCATTGGGTGTCATCGGCATCATTTATGAAGCGCGCCCCAATGTAACAGTTGACGCAGCTGGGCTTTGTATTAAATCGGGCAATGCCTGCATTTTGCGCGGCGGATCTGAGGCGATTAATTGCAATCAGGCACTGGCAAAACTTGTCCACGAGGGCTTAGAAAAGACAGGATTACCAACATCAGCCGTGCAGGTAATTGAAACGACTGACCGTGCAGCCGTGGGTGAATTAATCACCATGAAACAATATGTGGATGTAATTGTGCCACGTGGCGGCAAGGGCTTGATTGAGCGCATATCAAACGATGCGCGCATACCTGTCATTAAGCATTTGGATGGTAATTGCCATGTTTATATTGATGATGAAGCCGATTTGGCTAAAGCATTACCCATTTTAGAAAATAGCAAAACGCAACGTTTAGGCACATGTAATACGGCTGAGTCTCTATTAATTGCGCGTTCCGTGGCACATGAGATGTTACCAAAACTAGCAGCCATGCTCACTGAAAAAGGCATCGAGATTCGCGGCTGTGCAGAAACACTGGCACTGGTGCCACAAGCTAAATCTGCTACAGATGAAGACTTCTATACGGAATACTTAGCGGCTATTATTTCATGCAAGGTAGTGGATGGGCTGGATGAAGCAATTACACATATTAACCAACATTCTAGCCAACATACCGAGGCGATTGTGACTGAAAACTACACAAAAGCCCGACGCTTTTTGCGTGAGGTAGATTCTGCCAGCGTGATGGTGAATGCCAGTACACGTTTTGCAGATGGCTTTGAGTATGGCTTGGGTGCAGAAATTGGTATTTCAACCGATAAGTTACATGCACGTGGTCCTGTGGGTTTAGAAGGGCTTACTTCACTTAAATATATCGTACTTGGTGACGGCCAAGTACGTAGCTAACTTCGTTTATGAAGTGTGTAGGTCTTTTGGGTGGGACATTCAATCCCATCCATTATGGCCATCTACGCATGGCGCAAGAACTAGTTGAAGCGCTGAATTTAGATGAAGTACGTTTTATTCCCTCTGCTAACCCACCGCATAAAGCTGCCCCAGCTGTTTCTGCCGAGCATCGCGCTCAGATGGTACAACTGGCAATTGAAAACAACCCTTTATTTAAATTAGATACGCGAGAGTTAAAACGAACTGGGGCTTCATACACCATTGACACCTTAATATCATTACGTAATGAGCTTGGTCATGATGTAGCCCTCTGTCTCATGATGGGCACCGATGCTTTTACCAAGCTACACACTTGGCATCGCTGGCAAGAGTTACTTAACTTTTGCCATCTTGTTTTAGTACAAAGACCTAATAGCTCGCCAAAACAGCCTTTGGAGAAAATGCTAGATTCGCTCTTGCATGAGCATTACACAGAAGACATTGAAGATTTATCTGCAAAAACTGCAGGCTATATCCATATGCAAACGATTACCGCATTGGACATTTCGTCAACGGCAATCAGGGCTACTTTTTACAAGAAGATACTGCCCCATTATTTAATGCCAGAAGCGGTAATTGATTATATCCAATCAAATCAGCTATACGACTAAATGTATTCTGCCAAAATAGAAAAGCCTCCAATTGGAGGCTTTTCTATTACAAGACTAACTTAACACATTGATTAAAAATCAATCATTAAGCAGCTTTTGCTTTGTTACGACGACGTGCGATACCGAAAGCACCGAAAGCAGTTGCTAATAATGGCAATGCAGCTGGAACTGGAACTGCACTTACAGCACTCACTTCAATAACCAAGTCATCACCATCTGTATCTCTAGAGCCGTTATCATTAAAACCAATACGGAATGTACCAGGTGTAGATGTGTCTAAAAGATAGAAAATGCTATTAATATTTGAACCTACACCGCCTAAGTTTGTAGCTGTAAAACCAGTTGTTTGATCTTTAAAACCAAAGTCAAGAACACCTGCACCAACTGTAAATTGATACGTTGCGCCTACCATTGCGTTGTTTGTATTGAAGATACTGTTACCGCTTTGTAAAAAGAAGTTTTTATCGCCAGCTTCTTTACCCAAATATTTAATATTAAACACTGTGCCTTGTGTAGCAGATAATTGACCATTAAAACCACGGATATCGCCCGTTACGTCATTATTACCAACAAAACCTACTGCAACGTCATTGTAACTTAATGACAAGTCGCCTCTTACTGAACTTACTGTTGTAGCTTGCGCTGATATTGCAGCAAGTGTAAAACTTAATGCGATTAAAATCTTTTTCATCGTGCTTCCCCTATTAAAATTAAACCTAAACCTACAAAATTGACTAGCTAAAATTCACAGTTCCAATCATAGGTAGATGTCTTGTTTACATCAATAGCCCGTATGGGCTAACCTGTATCAAATAATCATTTAAAATATTAAATAAACTTCTTAATCAATTGATTTAATTAGGTAAGTCGTTTTTTATAAAAATGGTTTTATATGCCTATTTGCTTAATCAACTGTAGTTTTTTTGCAATTTCTGCAATATTGTCATCGTAAAAAAACATATCAGGGTCAATTGGGTTAGCAACCCAGCCATCAATGTGACAGTTTCGTGTCTTAATAGCCTCTATTGTGAGTAACGTATGGTTAATACAACCAAGCTTTATGCCTATAACCAGTATTATAGGAGCATTTAAAGTCTTTACCAAATCTGCCATGGTTTCTGTTTCGTTGAGTGGCACCAAAAAACCACCTGCACCCTCTACAATCACGATATCTGCTAACTGAGATAACTCATCAAATGCTTGTTTAATGACAGAAATTTCAATGGTTTTACCTGTTAACTCAGCGGCGATATGCGGTGCGATTGGCTCTTTAAAGCTGTAAGGATTAGTCAGCGCACGCGGGGCTTTAACATTGCTGACCGCTTCTAACTTGAGTACGTCATCATTTACCCATTCGCCCTCAATCAGCTCACAACCCGCTGCAACGGGTTTCATGCCAACCACTCTATAGCCTTGTGACACATATTGCTGAATGAGCTTGCATGCGATATAGGTTTTGCCCACATTAGTATCAGTGCCTGTGATAAAAAATGCTTTTTTCATTATTGCCATATTATTTATAGGTTTTAAACGTAATCGGCGAAACGCCCATGCCTAAATCGGGTTTGGCTTCCGCTTTCCATGCATGTCCATACACAACTTCAAAAGTCGCTGGCAGCTTGTCATCAGTTCTAATTTGCTCATAATTTTGTGTTAAGTTTTGCAGAAAACCACGCCCTTGCAAGCCGCGTGCGCGGCCTTGAGTTGCGTTATGTGCGCCTATACTTTTCAAATCTTTCATCACACTTTTAACGTCATCATATGTCAGCGTATAGCGCTCAACATCCAGCACTGGGGCGCTAAAGCCAGCGCGAGTTAAAGCATCGCCAATATCATGCATATCAATAAAGCGGCTGACATTTGTATGCGCGTGCTCTTCATTCAAAGGCTGACTGGCTGCGCGCAACTCTTTTAGCGTATCTGGTCCAAAAGTGCTAAACATTAATAAACCATTGGGCTGCAACACGCGGGAAATTTCGCTAAATGCAGCATCTAAGTCGTTACACCACTGCAAAGCTAGGTTTGACCACAACATATCCAGACTGCTACTTGCTATTGGCAGCTGCTCAATATCGGCGCAGATTAAGTTTTTTTGCCCAAATAATCGGTTAAGTATGGGTTGCTGCTGATGGGTTTTTTGCAGCATACCAAGCGCGATATCAAGTGAAATCACTTGCGCACTTCTAAACTTTTTTTGTAGCGCAAAACTGCCATGGCCTGTGCCACAACCAGCATCTAGTATCACTTTTGGCTTTATTTTGACTAAGTCTAATCGACTTAACATCTCTGTGCGAACCAATTTTTGCAATATGGCTGCCGCATCATAAGTCTGCGCTGCGCGATCAAACGAAGCACGTACGCGTGCCTTATCCATCCAATACTTATCTTGTGAAGAAGCTTGTTGTAAGCTTGCGTCTTGCGAATTTAAATCTTGCATTAAGGCTCTAAAAACTGATTCAGCGCGGCGATAAATTGCTCTGAATGCGAGAGAAACGGCGCATGAGCGCTACCCGACATCACGCGCAAAAATCCCTGCGGTAGTTGTTGCATCATCCAATGCGCCGCCTGCACGGGCGCTAAGGTGTCGCGATCGCCATGAATCAGCAAGGTAGGTTTGCGAATACTGGCAACTTCATCACGCAAATCGGCATCTAGCAAAATTTGTAAGGCGCGTTGCAACGTGGTTTGGGTGGGCGTTGGGCGTGTTTCAAAGCTGGCGCGCAATTGCTTCAGTGTGCTGCGCGCATCATCCGCTTTCATGCATTGCAAGGTTAAAAACTGCAAGATAGTTGCTTTATAATCGCTGTTAACCGCTTGCGCAAACGATTCAAAATTAGCAGGATTAACTCCTGCATCCCAACCTGCTTTGTTCACAAAGCACGGCGTTGAGCCAACTAAAACCAAGCGCCTGATGCGATCTGGCTGGTTTAAAGCAATACGCTGTGCGACCAAGCCGCCAAGAGACCAGCCCAGCACATCTGAAACACCTGGAATGACTTGTGCTATTTCATCAGCAAGCGCATGCAAATGATACGGCTCAATCGGGCGGCTATTGCCCATGCCAGGCAAATCCACCAGATACAGCATATATTGCGCCGATAGCTTTTTGATTATAGGTTGCCACACGCCGCTGTGCATGCCCCAGCCATGCAATAAAACTAGTGGCTGGCCTTGCCCGATTATTTCAACATGTGCGCTCATACGGTTTCACCACTTT
>JAKFVB010000083.1 GCA_021732405.1 Methylotenera sp. | reverse complement strand
CTAAGCTACCAGCTTTCATATGCTTGCCCAAGTCAGCTACTTGATTCTCTAGCTTGGGCAACACACCGCGCACGATTGCGCCTTGTACGCCTTGACCAAAACTCAGCATACCTTGCGCCATCACATAAGGCGCGCTGGCTTTTACTTCTTTATTCGATTTCACTTCGCTCGCTAATTTAGGCCAATCGCTTAATTGATTATTGGCGCCAGTAATTTCCAAATGCGAAGCCACCCCCAAAATACGATTGCGCAATTCCGCCTGAAATCCATTCATCACAGACAGCACAATAATCAGCGCGGCCACGCCTAGCCCAATGCCAATCATGCTGGTGAATGAAATAAATGAGATGAAATGATTTTTACGTTTGGCTTTGGTGTAACGCAAGCCAACGAACAATTCAAAGGGTAGTTTTGACACTATTTTGGTGAAAAATGACATAGGCAGAATCTTAGCAGTTTATCTGCTTAAGATTATACTTTGTAAGGGTATTTTGATTACTTAACCACTAAATAACGACGAATTTAAAACAAGTGCTTATACTGGTAATTCAACGCCTACCCATTCACGTTGCTTCATTTGTAAAACGCCTACTTGCACCAGTTTATCTTCTCCGTTGACTTGAATCACATACTCACTGCCGCGTTTATATTCGTTTCTGGGCAGAATCAATGTATTTTTGCCGGCATGGCGATTGGTATTTTTAAGCATGATGCCGTCAAATGCATTTAGCGCGTCAAAGCTCAGCGTACCATCTTCTACAAAATAACCAAACTGTGCTTCTGTGCTTTTTTCTGGGTTGTTATGCGCCACTTTAATTGATACGCCATGCGAGCCAATAAATTCCAGCCCTGCGCGATAGGTTCCATTCGCCTGCTTGCGTACGCTTTTTATTTCGGCAATCATCAAAGTCGTTTTATCGTCGGTCGTGGTGTAACCAACTAACTGACCAGGCTCTATCCAATGATTGATTTCTTTGCCTAAATCCACTGCAAAACCACCACTGCTTTCATCCACCATCCACCAGTTTTCGCTACCAAGATGATTTTGAGTTGGCTTTGGAATGAATTGACTACGGCGTTGTTGCGCTAATTTCAAATCAAACTTAATTTGATCGTCATCTAATGATGGCGGACTGACAAACGCTTGCGCCTGAAGACTTTTACGCATATTTTCCAGTCGCGCACAAATATCTGGCAAGCCAAAACTCACATTCAGCAATTTACTATTTTTAAGACGCGGCTCTTTTCTGCGTTGACGCTCAAAACCCTCTACACACCATTCTGCACGTAGTTTTTTAAATAATTTCAGCACTACCGATGGCGGTGCAACTTTATCTAATCCAAACTCTGTTAATGGTTTTTGCGTATCCACTGCACATAAATAGGCTTCAATTTTATCCACAATACGCGTGGTTTTCCAAAAGCGATATTCGGCATACTTTTCAACGGCTCGAATTCTTTCTGGTCCTTTATCACCCTCTAAATTAATAAAGAACTGCATTTTATCTTGTCTAAATTTATTTAAAATTAACGGATTAGTCGCCCAAATTTTAAGTATTTGTTCCGTTAATTGAATTTGCAAGCGGCTGTAATTGCCTTTGTGCAAAGTATCCATCATAAAGCCCTGTTTTAAAACAGTGGCAATACTGGTTTCTTTGCGATGAAAGCTATACAAAAATAAATTTTTATTCATAATCGCCAAGTTTTCGGCAAGCTTGATGACTTTATGCACAGTCGCCCACATGCCAGCAGGCGCTGGTTGATCGTCAAAATAACGCCACTTGGCCATAGAAAAAGCGGCATTTAATAAGCGACATAAAATTAAATTGATTTTATCTTCGCTGATGAAGGCTTTATTTTGCGCTTCATAGCAGGTTAAGAATTGCGTATAAGAAACAAATAACTGGCGGTAGTACAAATAGGCTGCATTATAAATACTGACTTCTAGTTTTTTATTAATCTTTAATATAGTCAAATACTTATGCGTTTCTTTCTTGGCATAACGGTATGTATTTCGGTCAATTTCTAAGATTAAATCGATTTGAAGTTTAGCCTGATGAATATTGTCAAATTCAATTTTAGCCAACTGTTGTCTGGTTTCAATTAATACATCCAACTCTGCCTTTTCTGGCAAAGTATGCATCCAGCCGAGCGTTTTCTGCATCTCTTGATGCTGAAAAACTGTTTGAATTTTATGCATGACCACAGACAACATTGTGCAAACCTAACATTAATAATGATTCATGATGTTTCTTTTACTGTTAGCTTTGCAAAATACGTACCAACTGCAATTGTATAATTTTTAATGACACACATTGTGATTAAATAGCGGTCTATTTAACCGCATATTGGTCACAACTGTTAAAATATTACGATGTTTACAGGAATCATTCAGGCCGTGGGCCACATTGAGACGATTACACCTCTTGGGCGCGATGTTAAGTTGCTCATCCATGCAGAAAATTTAGGTTTAGAGGATGTGTTAATTGGTGACAGCATTGCCGTGAATGGTGCATGCCTAACCGCAACCCGCTTGATTGAAACCAATGATAGATTAAGCCATTTTGAGGTGCATGTTTCAGCAGAAACACTTCTTGTCACCACTGGTTTAAATCATCCGCAAGCAGTCAATTTAGAAAAAGCGCTACGTTTAAACGACCGATTAGGTGGGCATTTAGTCAGCGGCCATGTCGATGGCATTGGCGTGGTAGTCAACTTTACCGATTTGGGTGATTGTTGGACACTGGCGATTAAAGCGCCGCATGCGTTATCAAAATATATCGCCAAAAAAGGCTCTATTTGCGTGAATGGTGTCAGCTTAACCGTCAATAGTGTCGAAAAAGACACATTTACCATGAATATTATTCCACATACCTTACAACACACCATGTTTAATCAGCTTGCAGCAGGCAGCTATGTCAATTTAGAAATTGACCAAATTGCGCGATATGTAGAGCGCATGACTCAATGGTCGGATGAAAATGCAGACAAATGAAAAAGTGGGCGAATGAGAATTAAATTATGCCGTTAAAATCAATTAGCCCTATTACTGACATTATTGCCGACATTAAAGCGGGCAAGATTGTCATTTTGGTGGATGACGAAAGTCGCGAAAACGAAGGCGATTTTGTGATTGCTGCAGAGTTTGCCACCGCTGAACATATTAACTTTATGGCCAGATTTGGGCGCGGCTTAATTTGCCTGACTTTATCTGAGGCGCGCTGCAAACAACTGAATTTACCGCCGATGGTACAAAAAAACGGTACGCGCTTAGGCACCAATTTTACGGTTTCGATTGAAGCCGCAACTGGAGTGACCACTGGCATTTCTGCCAAAGATCGCGCCACTACTATTAAGGCCGCCGTCGCCAAAGATGCCACGCCAAAAAGTATTATTAGCCCAGGCCATATTTTTCCGCTTACCGCATTAAATGGTGGCGTATTGGTGCGTGCTGGCCATACAGAAGCTGGCTGCGATTTGGCAGCATTGGCTGGCGTAGAGCCTGCTGCTGTGATTTGCGAAATATTAAAAGACGATGGCGAAATGGCGCGCTTGCCAGATTTAGTCGAAATTGCACAACAACATGGCATAAAAATTGGCACCATTGCCGATTTGATTCATTATCGCAGTGAAACGGAAAGATTGATTGAGCGTGCTGCAGAACGCACAATCACCACGACATACGGCCCAATGCGCTTAGTCGCTTATGCCGACAAAATCGCCAATGAAACGCATTTGGCATTGATAAAAGGTGAGCCTTCTGCCAATGCAGAAACTCTAGTACGCGTGCATGAGCCATTATCAGTATTCGATTTGTTAGATAGCACTAGCTGCACGCATAGCTGGAATATGTTGCAGGCGATGCGCGTGGTTTCAGAATCAGCATGTGGCGTGATTGTATTGTTGCATCACAGTGAAAGCGCTGGCGATTTACTGTCGCGTATTGCACACGCCGATGAGCCAATTCGCTATAACCAAGAGTTACGCACTTATGGCATTGGTTCGCAAATTTTGCTGGATTTAGGCGTGCGCAAAATGCGCCTAATGGCAACGCCACGCAAAATGCCGAGCATGATGGGCTTTGGCTTGGAAATTACAGGCTATTTAGAATGCGACAAAACCTAGCTTGCGCTAAATTTCGCTCAAAAAAAGTGTTAAGTATTTGATTAATCAAGCTAAATAATGTTAAAGTGCTAGCCATTGGAAAATATTAATCTTACAGGTCAGTTTCTCATTGCGATGCCCGCCATGACAGACCCTTATTTTTCTAAAACCGTCATCTACATTTGTACGCACAATCAAGATGGTGCAATGGGCGTGGTGGTTAACCGCGCTACTGATATCACCATTATTGATTTATTCGAACAAATCAAACTCAGCCCTGAATCCCCTGCTTTACTGGAAAAAACTGTGCACTATGGCGGCCCCGTACAAATAGAGCGTGGCTTTATTTTGCACACGCCGCATGAGGAATATAACTCGACCGTGCTGGTTAACAACACTATTGCACTTACAACATCAAAAGATATTTTAGAAGCGGCCGCGCAAAATACAGGGCCAGAAAAGATACTGATTGCGCTGGGTTATGCAGGCTGGACATCTGGTCAGCTAGAAAATGAAATGATGCAAAATGCATGGTTAAGTTTAGATACTAACAATATTCATGATATTCACACCTTGATTTTTGATGCGCCAAACGAGTCAAAATTTGATATTGCGATGCAGTTGATGGGTTTAAATCTGGCTAATTTATCGCACAACGCAGGGCATGCTTAAATAATGGCAGACGCGCCAAATAACTTAAGCAGCGCCAAAAATCCTAATAGCCAAAGCCATCTACCTATTTTAGAACGCAAATATCCTGATATTGCAGGTACCGTGCTTGCCTTTGATTTTGGCGAAAAGCGCATTGGCGTGGCGGTGGGCGAGACGTTATTGAAAGCAGCGCACCCAGTAACGACGATAGAAGCCGAAACCAATGATGAGAAATTCTCACAGATTGCTAAGGTGATTCAAGAATGGCGCCCTAGCTTATTAGTGGTCGGCTTGCCCACTCATATGGACGGTGCTGAGCATACCTTAACGCATTTAGCGAAAAAATTTGCGCAACGCTTAGAAGGCCGTTTTAATTTACCAGTGACCATGATGGATGAGCGACTCACTTCTGTTGAAGCCGCAGAGCGTTTACATGCTGCAGGTATTAAAGGTGCCAAACAAAAAAAACTGTTGGATGCAGTGGCGGCACAAAGCATATTACAATCTTATTTTGAGCAGTTTTAAGTGGTTAACTTTCTTTAATATTAGAACAAAAAATTAACATGCAACTACCCAATCCAGAAACCTTATTAAGTGATATCAGCGCGAAAATTCTAACGCAACTGGCCAACCCCGATTTGGCTGAAAGTAGTGCTTTGGTGGGCATTCACAGTGGTGGTGTTTGGTTGATGCAACGCATTTTAAGTCAGCTTAAAACTGAGATCCCTTATGGCACACTAGATGCAGCTTTATACCGCGACGATTATGCGCAGCGCGGTTTAAAAGCCGAAATGCAACCTTCTAACATTGCTTTTAACGTGCAAGATAAACACATTATTTTAATTGATGATATTTTTTACACTGGCCGCACCACGCGCGCTGCCATGAATGAGTTGTTTGATTATGGCAGACCTGCGAGCATCACGCTTGCTGTACTAATTAATCGCGGCGGCGCGCAACTTCCAATTGCGCCCCAAATTGTGGGTGCAGAAATTTTACTTAAGCCTAATGAGAGCTTGCAGTTATCACAAGATACCAAAGGCAAACTACATTTAAGCCTAGAAACAGACGATGTATCAGCAACAGACGACGCAAAGGCAAGCCATGTATAACCCGCAACTGGACGCTGACGGCAATTTAAAACATTTGCTGTCGATTGAAGGCTTACCCAAGCGTATTCTGAATCAGATTTTAGATACCGCCGAAACCTTTGTTGGCGTGGCAGAGCGTGATATTAAAAAAGTGCCTTTGTTGCGCGGTAAAACAGTGTGCAATATTTTTTTTGAGAACAGCACCCGCACCCGCACGACGTTTGAGATTGCAGCCAAACGTCTATCGGCTGATGTGATTAATCTGAATGTTGGCACATCCAGCCAATCTAAAGGCGAAACCATTTTAGACACAGTGGACAACTTAATCGCCATGCACGCCGACATGTTTGTGGTGCGCCATGCACAAAGCGGTGCGGCACATTTTATTGCGCAACATGTGCCTGACAATATCAGCGTGATTAATGCGGGCGATGGCCGCCATGCGCATCCTACACAAGGATTGCTGGACGTATTTACTATCCGCCGTTACAAGCCTGATATGCATAATCTGCGCGTGGCGCTTGTGGGCGATGTGTTGCATTCACGTGTGGCGCGTAGTGAAATTCATGCGCTCACCACATTAGGCGTGCCAGAGGTGCGCGTGATTGCCCCTAAAACATTATTGCCCACTGGCATAGAGAAAATGGGTGTGCAAGTGTTTCACGATTTAAAAGCAGGCTTAAAAGATGTGGATGTGATTATGATGCTGCGTTTGCAAAACGAGCGCATGAATGGCGCCATGTTGCCTAGTGCCCAAGAGTATTTTAAAACCTTCGGCCTCACTCAAGAAAAACTCAAATTAGCCAAACCAGATGCCATCGTCATGCACCCTGGCCCCATGAATCGCGGTGTAGAAATCGATTCCAGCGTGGCAGACGGCAGCCAGTCGGTGATTTTGCCGCAAGTGACTTACGGCATTGCAGTACGCATGGCGGTGATGGCACTTTTAGGTTCTGGATTTCCGTCAAGCCTACAATCCTCTGCAGGGGGTACAGCTTGAAAGTCCATATCAAAAATGGTCATGTGATTGACCAGAAAAATAAGATTGATGCTAAACAAGATGTTTATATTGCCGCTGGCAAAATTGTGGGTATTGGCAATAAGCCTGCCGACTTTGCCGCCAATCAAACGATTGATGCCGCTGGCTTAATCGTTAGCCCAGGTTTTGTGGATTTAAGCGCACGCTTACGCGAACCTGGTTCTGAATATTCGGCTACTTTAGTGAGCGAATTACATGCCGCCGCCGCAGGTGGTGTGACCAGCCTTGCCTGCACGCCAGATACGCAACCCGTGCTAGATGAGCCAGGTTTGGTAGAGATGTTAAAACATCGCGCTAAGCAAATAAATCTTGCCCATGTATATCCGCTTGGTGCGTTAACGCGGCAACTGCAAGGCAAACTGCTGACAGAAATGTGTAAATTGACTGAGGCGGGCTGTGTAGGGTTTAGCCAAGCCGATAACGCGATTACCGACACCCAAGTGCTATGGCGAGCTTGCGAATATGCCGCCACCTTTGGCTACACCTTATTCTTACGTGCAGAAGACGAATATCTGGCCAGAAACGGTGTTGCGCATGATGGCGAAATGGCAAGCAGACTGGGCTTAAAAGGTATTCCAGCCGCAGCCGAAGGCTTGGCAATTGCCAGCATTTTACGCATTGCACAAGAAACCAACACCAAAATTCACCTGTGTCGATTATCGACGGCTGAGGGCGTTGCCTTGGTACGTGACGCCAAAAAACAAGGCATAAAAGTCACTGCGGATGTCAGCGCACAGCACTTGCATTTAACAGATTTTGATATTGGCTACTTTAATACCCATGCCAACTTAAAGCCGCCCCTACGCACCATGCGCGATAAAGATGCCTTATGTGCTGGCCTAAAAGACGGCACCATTGATGCTGTTTGCTCTGACCATACACCCGTAAATGATGACGCGAAATTGCTACCTTTTGCTGAGGCTGAAGCAGGCGCAACAGGCTTGGAGCTATTGCTGCCATTGGCACTGAAATGGGCTAGCAATCATAAACTATCAGTAGCTGATGCGATTGACAGAATCACCACTCAGCCAGCCGCCATATTGGGTATACCAGGCGGCAATCTTTCAGTAAATAGTGATGCAGATATTGCGATTTTTGACCCAGAACAAGTATGGACAGTCACACCAAGTCAATTAGTCAGCCAAGGCAAAAACACACCCTTTTTGGGTTTAGAAATGATAGGTAAAGTGCAATACACGCTTTTACACGGACAAATCACTTATCAAGCGCGTCATTAATTACCTAAATAAATACCGTTAACTTTTGTATTTAATCAAAGTGCTTTCTGACTATTGCTTGACGTTTTTCCAAAAGGGGCAGATAGTCATCACAGTGTCGTAAAGTTTTGTATTAATAAGCCTTTGTTTCAATTCGTTGTTTCGATTCATCATTTTATTGGGGAGTAAAAATGAGTGCTTTCTTTAGTACGTTATCTTGCTGCTGGTTTTGGTTGCTGTTGGGACTATTATTAGGCTGGCTGCTTAATCGCTGGCTGTGTAAATGTTGCTGCAAACCGAATAATTTAGTGGCCGATAAATTATCAGCACCTGACCCCGTTACTGCTAGCCCAGTGAATGCGCCTACACAAATTAGCGCCCCCAGTAAGTTAGCTGAAATGCCAGCACCAGCTAAAAAAGCGAGTAAGCCCGTAAAAGCGGCTCCTGCTAAAACTATGGTTAAGCCAAGTGCCTCAGTGATTGATATTGCAGCCGCAAAAGCCGCTGGTTTTACCCTTAAAAATGCCAATGATTTAACCATCGTCGAAGGTATTGGTCCTAAAATCAATGAGTTATTTCATAGCAATGGTATTAAAACATTTGCCGCATTAGCTGATGCAACTGTACCGCAAATGCGCGCCATTTTAGATACGGGTGGCTCACGCTTCCGTATTGCCAACCCAAGCACTTGGGCACAACAAGCGGCGTTAGCGGCTGACAATAAATGGGCTGAGCTTAAGAAATTGCAAAATGCACTTTCTGGTGGCGTTAAAAAATAATATGGGAGTTATGCTATGAATGAACAATCTACGCATCATCAACCCAGTTACACCCTTTGGACATGGGTTGTCGCGGCCTTACTTGCGTTAATTTTGCTGTGGATGCTGTTGACAGGCCATGGACCATCCAATACATGTTGTGGCGTATCAACTGAAACAACACCAGTTGACGCGGCTTTGTCTAGTGAAGCGAGTAATTCAAACAGCGATTTTACCTTTAGTGCGACCAGCAGCGGTTTGACCACCACTGGTGATGGCAGGAATATCTCATGGTTAAGTCAAGCCGCTACGCTTAACACTATTTTAGATGGTGACGATTTACAGGCTCAAGGTAACGATAAAAATGTGGTGTTATCTGGCAATGTAGATAGTGAAACAATCAAGCAACAAATCGGTGTTAATGCACAGGCATTTTTTGGCTCTGGCATAGTGATTGACAATCAAATTGCAGTTTTAGCAAGTGATGAAGCAATAGCCTCTGATTCAGTACCCGCTACCATTAAAGTATATTTTGAATCTGGCAAAACAACGTTGCCCAGTGATGCTGGCATTAGTTTAGCCGCCATGGTTGAATGGCTAAAATCGCACCCTGAATCTAAAGCGATACTTTCTGGCTATCACGATCCAAAAGGCAATAAAGCATTGAATGAACAGCTAGCAAAAGAACGTGCTGAGTCGGTAGAAGATGCTTTGGAAGACGCGGGCATAGACGATGATAGAATCGATAAGCGTAAACCGCAAAGTGTTGATGGTGGCACAGATTTAGCTGAAGCTAGGCGCGTAGAAGTATCCATCGAATAGCTGAAAAACCTAAGGCTTTAAACTCTGTATATTAAAAAGCCGATGCATGCATCGGCTTTTTAATAACCACTTGCTATAACTGTTATCTACACAATACCTAAATGATCCAAACCTGCTGACACATCTTTATCATGGGCGCCTTTGCCATGTAGCTTGATTTTCAATCGAATATCATTCACAGAGTCCGCATTTTTGAGCGCATCTTCATAGCTAATATCACCCGATTCATGCAAATCAAACAAGGCTTGATCAAACGTTTGCATGCCGATTTCGCGAGAACGACTGATAATCTCTTTAATTTCGTGCACATCACCTTTGAAGATTAAATCAGAAATTAACGGCGAATTAATCATAATTTCAATCGCTGCAGCGCGGCCAATACCATCACTTTTAGGGATTAAGCGCTGTGAGATAAACGCACGCGTATTTAACGATAAATCCATCAATAACTGGTGACGACGCTCTTCTGGGAAAAAGTTAATAATCCGGTCTAGTGCCTGATTGGTGCTATTGGCATGCAAAGTCGCCATACACAAATGACCTGTTTCAGCAAAGGCAATCGCGTAATCCATGGTTTCACGGTCGCGAATTTCACCAATTAAAATCACATCAGGCGCTTGGCGTAAGGTGTTTTTAAGGGCTATATGCCAGCTTTCGGTATCTACGCCCACTTCGCGCTGGGTGATGACACAATTTTTGTGATCATGCACAAACTCAACCGGGTCTTCAATGGTAATAATATGGCCATAACTATTTTCATTACGATAGCCAATCATCGCGGCTAAAGAAGTTGATTTTCCAGAACCCGTGCCACCCACAAAAATCACTAAACCACGTTTGGTCATGGCGATATCTTTGAGCACTTCTGGTAACTTTAACTCTTCAAATTTGGGAATTTTAGTAGCGATGGTTCTAAAAACCATGCCAACTGAGCCGCGCTGCACAAAGGCACTCACCCTAAAGCGCGCAACACCCGGCAAGCCAATCGCAAAGTTACACTCACTAGTGGCATCAAATTCTGCTGCTTGTTTGTCGTTCATAATCGAACGTCCAATTTCGCGCGCCTGTTGCGCAGACAAAATCTGTTGGCTGATTGGCGTCATTTTTCCATCAATTTTCATCGCTGGCGGAAAGCCCGCAGTAATAAACATATCAGAAGCTTTTTTGCCAATCATCAAACGCAGCAAATCAAATACAAATTTCTCGGCCTGACCTTTTTCCATCATGTATTCCTAGCGTTTCATCATTAATATTAACCAATAATCGATTCTTTATTGGATGCTTTGCTGCGTGCCTCACTGGCTGAAATAATATTACGGCGCACCAAATCCTGCAGGTTCTGATCCAGCGTTTGCATGCCAATATTTTGGCCAGTTTGAATGGCAGAATACATTTGCGCCACCTTATTTTCACGAATCAAATTACGAATCGCTGGCGTACCAATCATGATTTCATGTGCAGCCACGCGGCCTTGCTCATCTTTGGTTTTACATAAGGTTTGTGAAATAACAGAGCGCAGCGACTCAGACAACATTGAACGCACCATTTCTTTTTCTGCCGCCGGGAACACATCCACAATACGGTCTACCGTTTTAGCGGCTGAGCTGGTATGCAAAGTACCAAAGACCAAATGGCCTGTTTCTGCAGCGCTTAATGCCAAGCGAATTGTTTCTAAATCGCGCATCTCACCAACCAGAATCACATCAGGGTCTTCGCGCAGCGCAGAGCGCAAGGCATTTTGGAAAGATAAGGTATGCGGACCCACTTCACGCTGATTAATCAGACATTTTTTAGAAGTATGCACAAATTCGATAGGGTCTTCTACCGTTAAAATATGACCCATTTCATTTTCGTTAATATAATCCACCATAGCAGCCAAAGTTGTCGATTTACCAGAACCAGTAGGCCCAGTGACCAGCACAATACCGCGCGGCGTGTTAGCAATCTCTTTAAAAATGGCAGGGCAATTCAGCTGCTCTAAGGTTAAAATTTTAGAAGGAATCGTCCGAAAAACAGCACCAGCGCCACGATTATGATTAAAAGCATTCACACGAAAACGCGCTAAATTAGGAATCTCAAACGAAAAGTCGCATTCCAGCGTTTCTTCATAGACCTTGCGCTGGCCATCGTTCATGATGTCATACACCATGCCGTGTACTTGGGTATGATCAAATGCAGGTACATTGATTTTACGAATATCACCATGCACTCGAATCATCGGCGGCAAGCCTGCTGAAAGATGCAAATCCGATGCTTTATTCTTAACCGAAAAGGCCAGTAAATCTGAAATATCCACGTGCGGCTCCTGCTATAATTTAAACTTGCATTAGCGTTAAATCTGTAAAATTTCACTATTAATTAAGTGTTAAGTCAATATTAATAAGTTACATTAAACAAATTACTTAAAGTGTTTGAATTATGACCATAATTGCGGATTCCTTGCAAGCGATTCAAGCAAATATTCATGCAGCATTACTTCATGCAAATCGGCAGCATAAAGTACAACTACTCGCCGTCAGTAAATCACAACCCGCCGAAAAACTGCGCGAAGCGTACCTAAATGGGCAAGCTTTATTTGGCGAAAACTATGTGCAAGAAGCCATTAACAAACAGCAGCAATTAAGTGATTTAAACATTGAATGGCATTTTATTGGCCCAATTCAAAGCAATAAAACGCAATTGATTGCCAAGCACTTTGATTGGGTGCATTCGGTTGATAGACTTAAAATCGCGCAGCGTTTATCTGACGCCAGGCCAAGCACACTCGCACCGTTGAACATTTGTATCCAAATTAACAGCAGCTTTGAAGCCACCAAAAGCGGCACTGATTTAGCCGAGGCGGCGCAACTAGCGGCAGCGATTAATCAACTCCCTCATCTAAAATTACGCGGTGTGATGTCCATTCCAGCACCTGCTAGCGGCTATGAAACTCAGCGCGCGCAATTTAAAATCGTGTCGGATACTTATAGCAGCTTGCAAAAACAGGGCTTTAATTTAGACACATTATCTATTGGCATGTCGGATGACTATGTTGCAGCAATTCACGAAGGTGCTACCATAGTACGTATCGGCTCAGCGTTATTTGGCGCACGTTCTGCAGCATCAACTCAATGAGAATAAGTTAAATGAAATTAGCGTTTATTGGCGGCGGCAACATGGCATATGCCTTGATTGTTGGCTTAAAAAATAAAAAAGTAGCCATGTCTAATATCGTGGTGGTAGAACACGATGTGAGTAAATGGGCACAATTAGAACAATTGGGTGTGCATGTGAATGCAGACTTAGCCAGTGTTAATGGTTGCAGCGCGATTGTATTAGCAATCAAACCGCAGCAATTATCAGCTTTAGCCAAAAACTTAACCCCTTTTTTATCGGTAAAATCTGCCTCGCAACCGCTGATTATTTCAATTGCTGCAGGCATTCGGCTTAAAGATTTAAGTCGCTGGCTGGCTGGCTATGAAACGATTGTGCGTGCCATGCCCAACACGCCAGCTCAAATACAAGCAGGTGTAACTGGTTTATATGCCATGCCCAATGTATCTAAAAAACATATCGCGTTAGCAGACCAAATATTAAAAGCAGCAGGCAGCACCATTTGGCTGGATTCTGAAGAAAAATTAGATGCGGTGACCGCTATTTCTGGCAGTGGCCCTGCTTATGTATTTTATTTTATAGAAGCTTTGCAGGCGGCCGCCCTAAATTTGGGCTTAGATGAACAGCAAGCCAAAGAATTAAGCATTGCCACCTTTAAAGGCGCTAGCCTGTTAGCCGATGCCAGCACAACGCCAATTGAAACCTTGCGCATGCAAGTCACTTCAAAAGGTGGCACAACAGAACAAGGCGTGCTGAGTTTGCAAAACTCTCAGGTAAAACAAGCCATTATGCTGGCGGCACAAAAGGCTTGTGAACGCGCCAACACGCTAGGCAACGAATTAGGCAAAGATTAAACTGATGAAATATCTAATAATTAATACACAATATTTAATACGCAATATTTAAACTAGGCTTTTATTAATATGCTCAGCACTGCGCTAGAATTTTTACTCACCACGGTTTTAAACTTACTCACTTTGGTATTTTTATTGCGCTTTTTCATGCAATTATTAAGAGCACCGTTTAATAATCCATTAGGGCTGATGGTGATTACACTGACCGATTTTGCTGTTAAGCCAGTACGCAGAATTCTATCCAGCTTTAAAAAAATAGATTTATCTACCCTATTTTTGGCATTAATCACGCAATTTTTGCTACAAATCAGCTTATTAATGTTGCGCAATTTCCCCCTATTTGTTGCTGGCGATGCGGCTTGGCTTGGATTTGTTGGCTTGAGTTTACTAGGCGTTTTGCGCACCGCTTTAGACGTATTCTTTTATGCTATTTTGATGCAGGTGATACTCAGCTGGGTCAACCCACAATCCCCTTTTTCGGGCGTTTTAGATACCTTAACAAGACCAATTTTAGGCCCAATACGCCGATTAATCCCCACAACAAATGGTTTGGATTTTTCACCGCTAGTTGCACTAATTTTGCTACAAATGGTGAATATTTCCGTATTTAAAACGCTAGAAATGCAATTATTAGGTCTATTTTAAAGTGCCAATAGTGATTTAATTAACGCATAAAAACACTCATATTGATCATAACAGCATGATTTCACAACGTTTAGAAGCTAAAGTTCACGAGTATCAGGAATGGCGCAATACGCTTAGGCAAACCATTACCGATTACCGCGATTGGCTAGCAAAAAGCCAATATAGTGATGCCGTTCAAGAGTTGCGGCTTTACGATGTGTTAGAAATGTTAAGACGCGATCAATTGGTGCTGGCTTTTTTAGCAGAGTTTTCGCGTGGCAAAACTGAAATGATTAATGCATTATTTTTTGCCGATTTTAATCAGCGATTATTACCCAGCGAACCAGGTCGCACCACGATGTGCCCTACCGAAATTTTTTGGGATGCGCGCGAAGAACCTTGTATTAAATTGTTGCCAATTGGCACACGCGCCAGTGATGACTCGCTTACTTATCTAAAAACCACGCCAAACGCATGGCAAAAATTTAAGCTAAACATTGATTCGCCAGCAGAAATGCAAGCTATTTTGCGTAAACTAATTGAGCAAAAAGAAGTGACTCAAGGCGAAGCAGAAGCGCTAGGTTTATATAATCCACAAGATATTGGCATGACGAATGCACTAAAAACGCACGGCTTGCTCAAAATTCCTTTTTGGCGTCACGCCATCATTAACTACCCGCACCCACTACTTAAAAGTGGCCTAGTTGTGATTGATACGCCAGGCTTAAACACGCTAGGCGCTGAGCCTGAACTAACTCTTAGTATAATCCCCAACGCACACGCTGTATTGTTTTTAACGGCAACCGACACTGGCATTACGCAATCAGATATGCAGATTTGGAATGAGTATATTAAGGGGCGCACCAAATATAAACTGGTATTACTAAACAAAATTGATATGTTGTGGGATGCGCTTAAACCCAAACAAGATATTGCTAATGAGATTGCAAAACAAGTAAATGTGACTGCGCATCAATTGGGTGTTTCACCTGATAGTGTATTTGCTATTTCTGCCCAAAAGGCTTTAGTAGCCAAAATTAAAAAAATGAATCCCTGCTCAAACAAAGCGGCATTATTGAGCTTGAAACGATATTGGGAAACCAGATTGTTCAAGCCAAACATGAGATTTTAGGTCGCACAGTTGCCAGTGAGTGTAGCGAAATGATTAAAGGTTCGCGCAAAATCATTCAGCAACGTCTCAATAGTTTACGTACACAAGTTGCAGAACTGCGCGGCCTGAGAGGCCAGAATAGTGACGCAACTAAACATATTTTCGCGCAAGTGGTGACCGATAGAAAACGCTATGAATTATCAATCCCTACCTTTAATCAAGCTGACGAAAAAATTGGTCATATTGGCAAAAAACTGCTGCGCCATTTAAGTGTAGATTATCTAGAATCTGCATTAGCGTCCAGTCGCAAAGAAATGGGCGATAGTTGGACGACAGTAGGCTTAAATAAGGGCATGCGCAACTTGATGAAGCAGGCGAATGAGTTAGCTTCAAATATCAACAAGCAAAGTAGTGATATTAAAAAATTAGCTGACAATATTTATCAGGTTTTTCATTCAAAACATGGCTTTGAAGTGTTTAATCCGCCGCCGTTAGATATGTCTAACTTTATTCATAATATGCACGCGTTAGAAAAAATCACCCACGATTTTTGTGCTGACCCTATTAACGTGTTAACTGAAAAGCACTTTTTGATTCGTAAATTTTTCTTGGGGCTTGGCACACAAACGCGTGCCATTTTTAGTCAAGCTGAAAAAGATTGCGAGCACTGGCTGCAAGACGTGTTGGGCACACTAAAAAACCAAATGGCAGAACACAAAGCCAGCTTAGATCAGCGATCTAAAAACCTAATGCAAGCAAGAGCCAGCGCTGAGGCCTTGGATAATCAACTGGCGTTAGTGGAAAGAGAATACGCCACGATATTAAAAGAAGGGCAAACCCTAGATTTGATGTTGTTGCAGTTAATTAAAACAGTTAAGCCAGCCATTAAGGCTAATATTTCTGTTAAAAATAGTGCGGATTTTGAAAAAAAGATTCAAATAGCGCCCTTTCCTTTTTTGAACATTGTCCCGCAACCCTCATCTTAACAGGGGCTTAAATCCAAATAATATCAAACGCTTCTCTCGCGTATTGATTGTCAGGCTGCAAAGTGACACGTTTTTTAATAAAATCAGATAGATTCGCCAAACTTTGCGACTCTTCATCCATCAGCATATCAATCACCTGCGTGCAGGCAATCACTTTAAATTCTTTAGCGTTAAACTGTTTCGATTCGCGCAGTAATTCGCGCATGATCTCATAACAAATTGTTTGCGCGGTTTTGTGTTCACCGCGGCCTTGGCACACATCGCAAGGTTCGCACAGCAAATGCGCCAAACTTTCGCGGGTGCGTTTACGCGTCATTTCCACCAAGCCAAGCGAAGTAAAGCCATTCACGCTAATACGCGCACGATCAATACTCACCGCTTTTTTCAGCTCCTCCAACACAGTTTCGCGCTGAGTGTCTTCATCCATATCAATAAAATCGATAATAATGATGCCGCCTAAATTTCTTAAGCGTAGTTGGCGCGCAATACATTGCACCGCTTCTAGATTGGTTTTATAAATCGTATCAGATAGATTTTTACCACTGACAAAGCTGCCTGTGTTCACATCGACGGTAGTTAATGCCTCAGTTTGATCAAAAATCAAATAACCGCCTGATTTTAAATCTACCTTGCGTGCTAAGGCGCGCGTGATTTCGATTTCAATATTATAAAAATCAAAAATCGGGCGCTCGCCCTGACAGTGATACAGCGGCTTTACCGCTTTTGCCACATATAAATCTGCAAACTCTTTTAAATGATTAAAGGTTTCTTTGGAATCAACGCGAATACTCACGGTTTCGTCATTTACTACGTCACGCAGAATGCGCCGTGGTAGGCTTAAATCATAAAAAATCAATGAGCGCTCACCCGCAGACTGACTATCCAACTGGATTTTCGCCCATACTTTTTGTAGGTAATCAATATCTGCCAACAGCTCTACATCACTGGCGGTTTCTGACATGGTGCGAATAATAAAACCGCCAGAACGTTTTTCTGGCAACAAACCCAGCAGGCGATTGCGCAATAATTCGCGCTCTTCTTCATCTTCAATGCGCTGCGAAACGCCAATATGATCTTGATGCGGCAAAAACACTAAAAAGCGCCCAGCAATACTGATTTCAGTAGTCAAGCGCGCGCCTTTGGTGCCAATCGGCTCTTTAATTACCTGCACAATAATCGATTGGCCTTCGCGCAATACATCTTGAATCAAGCGTTCGGTTGGCGGCTCGCCATCAATATGGCATTCCATGATATCCGCCACATGCAAAAAAGCCGCGCGTTGCAAGCCGATTTCGACAAACGCCGATTGCATGCCAGGCAACACACGGCACACTTTGCCGCGGTACACATTACCCACAATACCAAGCGATGAACTGCGCTCAATATGCAGCTCTTGCGCAATGCCTTGCTCTAGCACGGCAACACGCGTTTCTTGTGGTGTTACGTTGATTAATATCTCTTGTCCCAATTTGCAACACCTTATCTTGATTTTTTCGGGCTAAAAAAGTGGTTAAGTTAACCCTTTAAAAGCCTAATTTTTTTAATATCATCGCCGTTTCATGCACAGGCAAACCCATCACGCCTGTGTAGCTGCCATCGATGCGTTTAATCCAGCTACCCGCCAAGCCTTGTATGGCATAGCTACCTGCTTTGTCAGCATGCTCATTGCTGGCGATATACGCTGCTATCATAGCATCGCTCAGCGGCATCATCTCTACCAATGTGGTGTTTAGCGCCAACTCAATTTGCTGCTTAAAAACGCCTGCCACCGCTGTATGCACTTGGTGCTGCGTGGCAGATAATTGTTTAAGCATCTGCATGGCATCTGCGTCATTTTCTGGTTTGCCGAAAATGCTATCGCCAAGCGCAACCGTGGTATCAGCCGCCAAAATCGGCATTTCAGCATGCTGCCCATTTAATTGCTGCTGAATAGCCAGCGCCTTATGTTTGGCCAAGCGCAACACATAATCGGTTGGCGATTCACTGGCCAGTTTCGATTCATCAATATCGGCTGGCATCACCACGCAATCAATGCCCATTTGCTTTAAAATCGCCACACGGCGCGGACTTTGCGAAGCAAGTATGACTTTTTGAAGATTCATCTGCATTAAGTTGCCTGTTTAATTTAACATGTCGGTATCTGTATTCATTCAAGTTTATAAGTTAAACAAGGCGCGATTAAAAAATAATGACGCCGCATATAGTTAATATGTAAGGAATTATTTTTTATGAGCAACGCAGTGTAACGACGAAAATTGAATGAATAGAGATGCCCACGTCAGATACTAACAAAGCCTTGCTCGTTCACAAACCTTAACATCGTCATCATGGATGAAAATCATGGATTTACTTAACCAAGACTTTACTTACCTGCTTAAAATCACCATTGCACTGCTAGCCATTGTGAACCCGATTGGCAGCTTGCCTATTTTTATCAGCGCAACCGATGGCTGGAGCAAGCCAGACCGTGCTAAAACTGCGCGCACAGTGGCAGTGACTGTCTTTATTGTATTAAGTTTGGCCGCGTTTATTGGCGACGGTATTTTAAGTTTTTTCGGTATTTCCATTCCTTCCTTCCAAGTAGGCGGCGGCATTTTAATTATGCTGATTTCTATTTCGATGATGCATGGCAAGCAAAGTGGCACGCGCCAAACGGCGGAAGAAGCGCAAAGCATGGCAGAGCGCGAAGTGATTGCCATCGTGCCGCTTAGCATTCCCTTGCTGGCAGGCCCTGGTGCCATCTCTAGCATGATTCTAAGCGCGCAACAGCAACCTTCTTTGTTGGGTCACCTTTCTTTGGTGATACCCGTTTTTATGATATCAACTATTATTTGGCTAGTACTTAAATTATCTGACGGCATTACGCAAAGGCTAGGCACAATTGGCATTAATATCATTACACGTTTAATGGGCCTTATTCTGGCGGCCATGGCAGTAGAGTTTATTGCAAATGGATTAACAGGCCTCTTCCCGCAATTGGCATCCAGTTAGCGACCAATTCAATAATTTTAGGTAAAATAGTCGCCTTATCTCAGCTAAGCAATCTTGTGAAAAAAGAACAATTTAAACCCAATTCAACAGTCGCCGCCATTATTGAGCAAAACGGTAAGTTTTTATTGGTAGAAGAAACCACCGATAGAGGCAACCGCTTTAACCAGCCAGCTGGGCATTTAGAAGATAACGAAACACTGATTCAAGCGGTCATTCGCGAAACGCTAGAAGAATCGGCTTACGATTTTAAGCCCACAGCCTTGCTTGGTGTTTATCATTGGAAACATCCACACAATGACACCACTTATCTGCGTTTTGCTTTTATAGGTAATGTAAGTGTGCACTACGAAACACAAGAATTAGATGAGGGCATTATCCGCGCGGTGTGGATGACCATAGATGAAATCCGCGAAAAAGCAGCGCTAATGCGCAGCCCGCAAGTGCTAACATGTATTGAAGATTATTTAAGCGGCAAAAGCTATCCGTTAGAAGTGATTACTAACTTATAGTAAAT
>JAKFVB010000048.1 GCA_021732405.1 Methylotenera sp. | reverse complement strand
AATCCATCACCACGTTTTTAAAAGGCACAGTTTTGCCACTCCCAGCCTCAACAAATGGTGTAGCTGTTAATTCCAAACCCATGAGCGGTTTGAGGTCATTTAGCGCTTTCACTCCAGCACTGGCACGGTATCGGTGAGATTCATCCATCAACAAGATTAAATCTGGCAAACTCGCTAAATACTCAAAATAACTTTGCCCTAAATACTCTGAAAGGCGCTTAATGCGTGGCGATTTACCACCCCGCACCTCTGAATTGATTTTAGAAATATTGAAAATGTTAATCTCAATACCGCCCAGCAAACTTTTAGTGCCGCGCTGCTCGTAGTTATCCCCTGTAATCACTTCTGGTGGCGTAACTGCGAATTCTGCAATGCCTTTAAACACATACTTGGGTGTGTTAGGCGTAAAGTCACTAATTAGTTTGTTATAAATGGTGAGGTTAGGTGCAAGCACAAAAAAGTGCCTATATCCATAAGCAGCATGCAAATAACTAATAAATGCACCCATTAAACGTGTTTTACCTACGCCAGTCGCCAGCGCAAAACAAAATGAGGGGAAATCACGCTCGAAATCAGAAAGCTTGCCAAACTGCGCTTTTAGCGCCTCAATCATTGCAGCCAATTCTTCAGGTGAGCGCGCTTGATGATCTCGCAAGCTAGGCACAGCATCTATTGCAGCAGCGAGTTTTTGCAGGCTTTCAACTTGTGGCTCGCGTAAACTTAAACGACCACCTACTGAGCGCACAATATTGTCGAGGTTCATACTGCACCGCCTGATTTATTATTAGAAGTATCATCATCACCAAAAAGACCAGCTTGTGCAACGGTGCTGACTGGCTTGGGCGCTTGAGGTAAATTCTCAACATTTAAGCTGTAATCGTCATGCCCCCATTCGCATTTTTGTAACACCATCTTGGGGATTTTCTTGATAGTCAGGTTAGAGAATCGGCTGGTATCCCCACGAAAAGCCGCGCAGCACACCAGCAATGTACGCTCATGCCCCACTTCATCAGATAGAGCCTGTAATTGCTCTGCGTTTAGGCTTTGCGTCGTCACGTAAATAAAATCATTTTCCGTGCTGTAGCCATGCTGCCAATAATGGTCGACACTTGGTGCGTAGCTAAAGCCTTCCAGCTTGCAAATTGCGGCTGCTAACATCTCAGCGTTGTAGTCTTTATTGATGACCCACTGTCCATAAGCGTCTTGTAGCAATAAACTAGGTGCAAGGCGGTAATAACGGAAGCCACCACCACCTTGCCAATTTAATGTTTGACTAACACCGCCTTGGTCTTCACCATTAACAACCTTTTGTAAACGCGGAATAATGTGGGTATGGCAGTGTTCACCCAACTCAATCATTATCCATCGGCGACCCATTTTGTGGGCTACTGCGCCAGTAGTCCCCGAGCCTGCGAATGAATCAAGCACTAAATCACCTGGATTCGTTGCAATAGTAATAACATGATTAAGTAACCGTTCAGGCTTAGGAGTATCGAATGGAATATCACCAGGGTATAAAGCTTGAACTTCTCGTTTTGCTTCTTGACTGTGACCAACATCTGTATGCGCCCACCAAGTTCGAGGCACTAATCCATCTTGAACCTGATTTAAAAAAAGCTTTACGGCAGGATTGTTGTCACCTTTCTCTCCGAAAACGATGCGACCTTCATCAACCATTTTCCAGAATTGTTCCTCAACCATCCTCCAGTGACTTCCTTTAGGCGGGCTTACTTGCCGACCAGAAGGAGTTGTTATTGTATACATGAGACCTTCATGACGCTCACCATTGGCAAAAATTGGTCCTAGCCTCCAATGTCCTCGTGGATCATTGTCTGGATTCTTGTACTTGCTTGCACTTTCATCGTTACGAGGAAGAAGATTCCTTACTTTTTTCCAGTCTTGCCCCATTGGAGAGTAAAGCAAGATGTAGTTGTGAGCTGGCGAGATTGCAGCAGCATTACTTCTACCATAAAAATTTTCCCACACCATAGAAGCAACAAATGCATTACGCCCAAAAATCTCATCACAAATCACCTTTAAGTAATGGGCTTCGTTGTCATCAATAGCAATCCACAACGAACCATCATCAGACAAAAGTCGACGAATTATTTCCAGCCTATCACGCATCAGAGAAAGCCAGATTGAATGCTCTACACCATCATCATAATGCTCAAATGCGCTACCTGTGTTATATGGCGGATCAATAAATACGCACTTCACCTTACCAGTAAACTCTTGCTCCAAGGCCTTTAACGCCAATAAGTTATCGCCAAAAATCAACCGATTATCGAAAATATCGCTCTCACCTACCCGATGCTTGGCGTGATAACTCTTGGCAGGGTCTTCGAGCAAAATACGCGGCTCCAACTTTGGCCGTATATCTTTACCTATCCACGTTAATTCTAGTTTTTGTTTCTTTGTCATTATTAGGTTTTCTATAATTGCAACGGTAGAACCATTACCTCTAATGGGGAAGAGCAGCTACATTTAAAATAAGTTGTCATTTTTTTGCCTGGTATTTGGCCACAAGTCTTACAGCTAAGTGATTCCGCTAATTTTACTGTCAAATCTGCAAATTGTTGAACATCAGTATCAGGGACTGCTGAGCCTGCTAAATTAAAGTGCGCACCAACCTGATTTCTTAAAAAAACCAAACTACGTAACTGATTTAGAATGTCCACACTATTTGAAATAGTATATTTTGGAGGTGTGAACGGCTGTCCCGCAGCGTCCACATCTGGTCGATGTACTTCTAATTTCTTGAACAAACTTTCTGTGCCATCTAATAGCTCACCTAATGTATAACTACCATCGTGTGTTCGAGCAACTCGGCACCGATATTGCAGGGCAAGGTAGTCTAAAACTGCCTCAAGTAATACGCCAGATTTTGATGCTGTAATTTGACGATCAAATGGAGCCGCCGATATGAAGTCGATAAGTTCATCAACAGCAAGTTTTGTTTTGAAATTAGATATACCTTTGGAAAGACTCCAATGTTGCAACTCAATCATCTGAGTTACTTTGCCAGCCCCATGCTGATAACGATAAATATCACGCCATAATCTTTGATGTGTTGTAATGATAACGTGAGAAAAATATTTACTTTCATCAGTAATAAGCTGTGCAATTCTATTGATGTGTTGCGCATCGACAGAAGTAAACACGTCGTCTAGTACAATTACGGCATCTGCATTAGGACTGTCTCGTTTTACCAAAGCCAGCCAAAAACAAAAACCAAGCGTATCTAAATGAGACTCGCTGAAATAGGCTTGCGGGGGTACATCATTATGACCTTCGAAAGAAGCTGCTTGATTTAAAGAAGCGCGTTTACCTACATCAAGCTCTAGCTTAGAAATAGCGATAGGTTCTTTGGGGTGGATTCCCGCATAAAGGCGGTTACATTCGCTTGCAATGTCATTTAGTATTTTTTGAGTGAATTCAATGCGCGTTAGGCGTACTGTGTTATAAGCCTCATCGAGTGATATATGAAGTTTTTCAAGTCTCTCAGTAGACTTGATACTCACTAGCACTTGCTCATACTGCACTTTGATTGAATTAACTTGCCCAGACTGTTTAGATAAAGCTAAACCAGTATCAGTTACGTTGTGTTTTTGCCCAGATAAAATGGTAATCAACTGCTCAGCTTCTTTGGTCGCAACATCAATTGCCGAACTGTCCTGATTTGTTAATTCGGGATAATCCAAAAGCTTGATAGCCATTGTATTAATAATTTCTATTTCACCTTTTTGAATGATTTCTATAAGGGAAGTTGAAGATGTGATTAGTACATTGGTTTTTAAAATATAAATCTCTTCTGAAACTTGGGTGTTGCGCGTTGCGGTATTGGATTTAATTTGAAGTTCTTCGTATTGTTTAAGTGCTGCTAATCTAGTCTGGATATCCGCTTTCAGTTTATCAAGCGGAATACCTTGCATACACACAGGGCACTCATCTGGATGATCTCCAGCTTGTAAGTGCTGTCCAACATCTTTGAGAATTCCTGCCAACCCCATTGCTTGTTGCGCATCCACTCCAGGAAGCTCAGCAACTTCCTTTTCAATAGCTTGAGCTTCTGATTGTCTTTGAATAACATCCAAGCTTGCCTGCCGCCATTCTGATAAGGCGGTTTCTGCTTTACTAATTATGGAGTACGTCGAACGGAGCTGCTGGACTTCTTGCTCTATCTTAGCAATGTCTTGAGATACTACAGTCTCTGCCCATTCAAGTGAATTTGACTTTGGCTTGCCTTCAGCCTCCCAAATTTTTATAAGTTGAGACTCTGCATCAACTCGACGTTTTACTGCCGAATCAAAATCAGCTTTTGCTTGAGAGCTTGCATCTCGTAGGGTATTTTCAGAACGCTCAACATTATTGACATCAATAAAACGTCTTAAAGCTTCATATCGCTTTGCAGGTTCAGCCTCAATTAGGCGCTGAAGGTGACTGCGTCGAAGAACCTGAATCTTAGGACGCAATTCAGGTATCGTAGTAAAGTTGTCTCCCGTCAAAGTGGCTTTCCATGTGCTGGCACCTGAAACTCCTTCGATTCGAACATCGTTTGGCTTCTTGCCAATCGTAGGCAAGTGATCGCGCGCTCTTGTCGAGCTCTTATCCTCAAGTGAACCTTTTGAACAATTACCTATGACATCTAACGCATCAACAATAGTAGTCTTCCCAGTCCCATTCTCCCCAAAAACAACTGTTACAGGCTTATCTTTATCGAAAGTAAGCTCAAGTAGAGTTGATGCACCTCGGTAGTTTTCAATACGTAAGCGCTCAATCTTAGGCATTATCACCATCCTTGTCTTTTTCAGCACCTGCAAGATCTATCCAGAGAGTCCAATCTTCGACAGTTGCATTTCCTGCTTTAAGTTTTGAAGCTATTGCGCTATCTTTGCCATCGGCCACAAAGCCTTTTTCTTTGAGTTTCGCAAACACTAAATCGGCAAGTGTGTCATTCGGGCTTTTTAAAGGTGTCAGCTCTATTGTCATGATTAGTCTCTTTTAGTTTTTTTCATCACGTCACCCAATAAACCACCTGCTTCACGTTCACCAAGCTCAAGCTTTGGTGTTGTATTTTTCAGTCGCTTTTCTACTTCTTTAATATGCTCCGCAGGCGGAATTTGTTCTGGCAGTGTTCCGCCAATACGCTTGATAGCATCGCGCACTTCTTTACCCACTTGTTCATGCGTTTGAATCGCTTGAGCTTGATGATGTATTCCATCACGGGCAAGTTTATCTCGCGTTTGCGTCATACGGAATTGGTTTGCAGCAAGCTCTGTCGCATTCATTCTGTCTAACAAATTATCTTTTTCTGGAATCGCTTTGCGTGCTTTAATGGCTGCACTACCTATTCCATACAAACCTTTATAACCAGCATCGTGAAAGACGCCAAACATTTTGCTTTGCACACCAGCATCTTGCGCCGCACCTGATAAGGCCTTAAACTCTTCACTGGTTTGTTTGCGAAGTTCCAGCCGCTCCATATCTGCCGCTGCTTGGTCACTGAGTTCTTGTCGACGTGCCTGTATAGCAAAATACTTTTGAGCTTGTGCAATTTCTGGTTTACGTGGGTCACCATTTTGGGCAATGAGATAACAAGCAAATCGAGAGAGGTGGTAATCTTCGACCAATTGAACTGCACCCTTACCGCCAGTGATCGGTTTGCCGGCTCTGGCAAAGTGATGGTCAGGATCATTCCCAGAAGAATCACAAGAGGTGATGGCACGCTTTACAGCATCTTCAAATCGGCGCCATTGGCTGTACCCAAGCAGAGTTTGTAAATCACGGGCACTCCAGTATTCTGCGCCATGTTCATTCGCTAATCTGAGTGCTTCAAAGGTTTGCTTAGGCTCACTCGAGTGTAATTTATCCATTATTTCAACTCCCATTCACAACTCAATATGCTTCGATGTGTTATTTGTTGTTGTAGTTGAGCTTCAAGCTCATTAATTAAGCCGTCTCGCCTCACTTGGATTTCATCCTGACGGTCAAACAACTCACGGCGTTTTCTATCGCGGTTAGATTCTAAAGTTCGTTGTTCTTTTTGATACTCTAATTTTTCGGCCAACGTAGCCGCGCCTTTGCTTTTGGTTCGGTTTTCTTTAATTGCGCGATCTAACTCCTTAATCTCACGCTCTAGCCCAACTTTGAGATCATCAGCCCAAGCATCAAGTTTTTCACTTTCTTGAGTAAAAAGGATTAAGTTTCTTTGTTCAATATTGCCAATGATACGACTTTTTTGCCGTGCAATTTCATCTTTGACACTTGATGGTACAGCAATATGTGCCGCAGAAAAATTCAAAGCATTTTGTTCGGTTTCTGCCATTTCAGATGATAACGACGGTCGCATTGGACTGGCGGCTACATTCGCAATATTCTCAGCATGCCCAGGCAAAGCTAAAAGCTTTTCTATGATTTCAGAATCAAGCAATTCACTGTCTGCAAGACCTGCCCCCAATAGGTACTCTTCGGCTGTACCTAGAGATTCTACTCGCAACAGCTCAACTACTGCGACCCCAGCTTGCCCTTTTAAAGGCTCTAATACCGAGACTTTTGAGCCATAGGCTTCATAGTTTAAATGCAGTTTTACAGGCTCTAACTTTGCAAACTGTGCAATGCGAAGTAGACTTTGCGCTAACGGATGCTGCATACGATAAACATGTGCCTCATCACTACGACGTGGTAATTCATAACGCCCTAATGGAATACTGCCATCGGTATGCTCAACCACAGATTGCGGTAACGATTGTAAGGTAAAACCAAACGCATCATCATCAAAAGTAGCATGGCCATCCAACATTGACCTAGTAAAACGGATTAAAAGGCGCTCAAGCCGATCAAGACTGACTTCGGCATCTTTTTTAGCGATCTTAAGTCGCTCTTGCACTTCCTCATCAAAATTCTCTAGCAAAGATTTACGGGCGCTAAGCATGGCATCACTGATTTCACCTGCAAGATCTTGCTGAAGCTGCTCAAATGCAGAATGAATTTCATTGGGGTGTCTACAGTTTTGGTAAATATCGGCAATACGCCGCTCAAAATCAACACCAGACTCTACCGCTCCCAGTACTTCATCACTGGCACCGAAAACACCTTCAAATAACTGAAATTTTTGATCGAGCAGCTGATAAACACGTCGGTCAGCGTCATTATCTCGATTTAAGAAATTCACCACCACTACATCATGTTTTTGGCCATAGCGATGGCAGCGACCGATGCGCTGCTCAATACGTTGTGGATTCCATGGCAAGTCATAGTTAATTACCAATGAGCAAAATTGTAGGTTGATGCCCTCAGCGCCCGCTTCCGTGGCAATCATAATCGTACCCGCAGGTTCTTGACTTAATCGAAAATAATCGACTAAAGCGGCGCGTGTATCTGCGCTGCGTGATCCACTTATACGATCTGACCCTTTGTGCTGTGCTATCCAGTCTGTGTAAATTTTCTTGGCTTTCTGGTCAGTATTACTGCCGTTGAATAGCACAACCCCTTCCGCGTATTCCGTTGTAGCAAGTAATGAAAGTAAGTAATTTTGAGTTCGGCGAGACTCAGTAAAAATAATGGCTTTTCTCGAAGCGCCTAATTCATGAAGTCGCTCAAAAGCCACTTTCAAAGCTTGCAGTAGCGCTGTACCTTTGGCATTTTCTGTAATAGAAATGGCTAGCGAACGAAAACCTTCAAGATCTGCAATCTCTTCACGAATAGCGGCTATTTCGTGCTCAGTTTTGCTTCGGCTATCATCACTGCCTTCTGAAGTCAGTTCATCAGCTGTTTCATCCAAGGCTTCATAATCTTGATCAAGCTCTTCGGTCAACTCTATTGCTGGTAGCTTTTCATCTAACGCTAGGTTCAACCGACGAATGAGCGACTCTAGCGCTCCCGCAATGGCGAATGTACTAGATGCCAGCAGTTTACGCAGTACGAGCGTAATAAGTTGTCGCTGGCTGTTTGGTAAGGCGAAAAGTTTGTCGCGTTGAAGGTATTCCGATACCAAACTGTAGAGGCGTTTTTCATCATCGCTAGGCACAAATTCACGCAAAAGTGGAATTCGTTTAGTGTATTTAACGTAAGCCTCAACTTGACGACGCAAAGTACGCTTGCAAATACTGCTAATGCGATGCTTCAGTTCATCGAAACTACCTGGCTCTCGTAACTGTGCAAACTGCGTACGGAAGCTATCTAAATCACCAAACACCCGATCATCAATGAAACTTACCAAACCATACAGTTCTAGCAGTGAATTTTGCAGTGGAGTAGCAGTTAAGAACACTTTGCGAGTATGAGCCAAGGCATCACGAAGAATGCGAGCGGTTTTGTTATCTGGTTTATAGACATTGCGCAGGCGATGCGCCTCGTCTACAACAACTAAGTCCCAAGCTATATTTTGAACACTATCAGCCTTTGATGCGGCAAACTGATATGAGCATATGACAATTTTGCTAGATTCAAAAGGGTTAGCTTCCCCATTCTTGATCGCTTGTTTAAATGATTTTGCTTCGAGAATTGTTGCTGTAAGGCCAAACTTATCAGCAAGCTCTTGATGCCACTGCTTACGCAAATTGGCTGGAGCAATAATCAAGAGCTTCCTCTTACGCTCAGCCCATCGTTGCGCCAAAAGTAAGCCTGCTTCAATTGTTTTACCCAGCCCCACTTCATCAGCAAGAATGACTCCTTTGGATAAAGGATTACTTGTAGCAAAAAGAGCTGCATCTATTTGATGTGGATTCAAATCAACTTGCGCATCAAGTAATGCGCCAGCCATTCTATCCATAGAATCGGCAGCAGCGCGACGCGTAAGTTGATGTGCAAAGTATGCTAGTTGATGAGGGCTATATTGCATTATTTAATATCATTTTATTTACTTATTTTTCTTAAATAAGATTATCAATCTACATTAGAAAAAATACTAATGTTAAATCCACTTATTAAGGTAAATTTCACCTTAAATTTCCTAAAAATATCCCCTGCTTTGCTATTCACCAAGTAACAGCAATCACTCTTTAGCTTCGCCGAAGCACCGAAAATCCCACGGTGTGAAACCCAAGCAAGCATAAACACTTCGTGACCCACTGCAATCGGTTCGCTCAACTTCCTTGCGACTGCGATTTTGTCTGGTTGCTGGCTTCGCTTTCTTTGTCCCCATGAGCCTTATCGGCAGGCGAAACAACTCAAGAGCGATGCAGGTCGAGTTGATAAGTCTGCAAATTCGGGGCAAGTCTTTAATTCAAAAGCGGCTCTTCAATCTAAGAACGATACAGTGAGGCAAAAGATTATGACAACACTACACGCAACACCCTATAACAGAGACGCAACAGGTTTTTATTTTACCGATGCACTCGACTATGAAGCCAAATCAACCCTACATGTTGACCGTTATGGCAATTTGGTTGAAGAATTTGAGATACAGTTTATTGACGGTGACGACGCGCAGCTATTTGAAGCTTGTGGTATTAACCAAGCTAACCTGAATAGTTGGTTTGATGATATTGAGTTTTTACATGACCATGAAAAAGTCAATCTATACTATCTGGTTGGGGTGGCGGGGTACACATTAAGCCAAGCTCTTGAAAAACTGGATGAACCTAGCATCACAGAGTCTAGCTTACGTGATGCAGCCGAAGAACTATTTGATGAATGTTGGTTGTCTAGCGTTCCTGAAAGTGTTCGTTTTTATGTGGACTATGACAAATTTGCCAGAGATTGCGAACTGAGCGGCGATATGACGGAGTTTGAATACAACAACAAAACCTACACTTGTACTAATTCTAGTGCTTTGTAATTGCTAAAAGCAACATGCCTTATGATTTAGGTCAGAAGGCATGATTTTGGCATACCGCTAAATACGGCGGCTTGTTCGCACCTTTTTTCATTTTGACAATTGTTCCTGCCGTTTTTTTAGTTTAATTCCAGTAGACAATTGTTCAGTTGGGATTGATATGTCGTCGTTGCTTTTTTGAACTGATATATTACCCACCTGCCGAATAGGTTGCTCAGCCATAAAAGCAACAACCTCTTTAGCCAAAGCTCGATCACTTAGGTCTTCAGATTTTGCTAGTACATTAGCGATATTTGCCCAAGCGTGAATTTCTTTGGTATGCGCTTCAAAGTTTAGTTTGGCAGATTTTCTGAAAATTGGGTGCTGCTGCCTAGCGGATTGATGCAGTTGATATTGATGTAATGGTTGCTGTGTCACGCCGCGCGTTTTACGCGGTGTGGCGTTGGCCGCAATGCCATATTTACGCAGGCTTTGTGCAAAGCCTTCACGCCAGCGTTGCAAATCATTTTTACGTGGATTGAGGCGTTTACTACGTTTTTTAATAGATGCCATTTTGATGCAGACATGTACATGCGGATTGTCAGTATCGGTATGCAAGGCAAATACGTACTCATGCTTACCACCAAACTCTTGTTTTAAGTAGTCGCTCACCGCCTCTTTAACTTCAGCAGCAGGTGTACCTTTTGCCATAGAAAATATCACGTTAATGGTTTCACGACGTTTAGTAACTTCAGAAATGTCTTGCCCCCAATCGTTTTTAATATCTTTCACATCGGCACGGCTATTGAGTAGGCGGCCTTCATGGTCTTCGAGCTGGACTTTGCCGTTACGTGAGATGTAATCGAGATGATTAGCAATAGCGACCATGCCTTTACCTGCACCCATCTTGCTGGTAATTTTAACCATCACTTCAGGTGTTTTTTGAGTGGTGCGGGTTATTTGAGCGCGTATGGCCGCAGGCTTATCGGGCATGATGATGTTAGCCCAGCCCAATGGTTTACTTGTTGGAGTTTTAGTCGGACGCACTGGCGGGTAAAATAAATCGTCGCCCCAATTCACCAACAATCCATCAATGAATCTTTTTGGTCTAGCCATAATAAAAATAGCTACCAGCGATCTAAATTATGGCTAGCAATCGCTTTTAAGGCTTTTCTGTCTTCGTCCAATACTTTCAATAATTCTTGCAGCATCGGCATAACATCGACCTGCGAGCTACTCAGCTCATGACTATTTAATGCGCGGGCGATTTGATTGAGATTCTGGCCTATCATCCGAATTTGATAAAGTCGCTCATCTAGCTTGTCTAGTTCTAGGACATTTAACGGCGTATGTTTAATGAATTGATAGCGCACTAGGGTCACTAACCATTGCGAAGGGCTGAAGCCACTCTTTTCAGCGTGCTCAGCGAGCTTGTCAGACTCTTTGTCAGTAAGCCGAATCTCAATGCGATTTTTTAAGGGGCTATTTTCTGGTTTTGGTAGCACGCCTTGAGGAATATTCAGCACCTTATCTAAAGCAGTGCGGCCAGTGAGGATTTTGCTAATGAGTTGGCGTAAAGCTTCACTGGGACTAATGCCACTTTGCGTGCAGTACTGTTCCCATTCATTTTTCAAATTTGTCCTAAAGGTAATGCGCCCTGCTAAATTCATTATCTTCTAGGCGCAACTTGTGGCTGTGTAATGCGCTTTTGAATGGTTGGGCTGTCCATCGCATCAATCGCCGCTTTATCACTAAAGCCTTGCCCTTTAGTATCGTAGATTTTAGGCTTAGGAATTTCTATTCCCATGGCTTTGAGTTGACTAACCGCAACCGTTAATTTCTGCTTCATAGACGCCTGCAACTTAGGGCTTGCACCTTTGGCTTTGGCAGCTTCAATGATGGCTACTTCAGCAGCGGTAGGTGTGTATTTAAATTTGACTGACTTGTCAGCAGTGGTTTTATCGGCGGCTAGTTCTACCTCTTTTTGCGCTTGCGTTTTGTCTTGATCGATGGCTACCCTAGGTTCAGCAAACTCAATCTTATTTTGTATACGACGCTTAGTGTCTTCAAGTAAGGCAACATCTTGCGCACTAGGTGTGTAGCCTTCTACCTCCAAGCCTTGCATGCTGGCGGCTAACCACACCTCTTTTTTAAACTCGTCTGTACCGCTGATTTTTATTTTTGACCAATGTTTAGCTTTGGCAAGTTCTATCATGGCGCGTATATCATCAGCATCGGACGTTTTGGCACTGATAGATTTGCCTTTGTCTTCAAATGCTAGGCCTTTGCTACGGTCTTTAGAATAGTATAGATGGTCTTTAATGGCATAACGTCTCAACACTGAATCTGGAATTTCATCTACTAGCAGTCGGTGTAATTTAGTATTGTCTTTAATTGAAGCTTCATCAACTGCCATTGATTGATTTGTACTTGTTTTTTCTGTATTGGTTTTTTTATTGCTGGCCATGGTTATTAGTCCTCTGACTTAAGTGAAAGCCAGCCATTGGCATGACCAGCGTTGTAGGTTCATTAACAATGCTTTTAGCAACTAACGTTTGGGTGCTTTTTTCTGAGGCGTGGCTGGTGTATTGGCCGCTTTCGCTTCTTTGGCCGCTACTTTCTCATCTTTGATATGCTTGCGTATTTCTTGGTTACGCTCCCATGAGCGCCCTGCCAGCGAATCAAGGACGTTATCCATGTTAGGCATATTTAATTCTTTAGCGGACTTTTTAAGGCCAGCAACGACGCGCTCTAAGTCATCTTTGGCGGGGCTAAACGGAAATACCTTTGCGGTATCGGTTGGGTTTTTATGGTCATCTTGATAATAGATGGCAACATCAGGACGACGTAAGCTTTCTGCTGTTTTCTTAAACTCTTCAGAAGCATAATCCAGTTTAGATTTTTCATGCAAAATGACCGAGTTTTTACCAATCTCTTGCAGGACATGGGTATCAAGAATGGTAATATCGCCTTTGTATACCGCACCTGGCTTAGCTGGGTACACTTGAGTACCTTGGCCATAAATCCTATTGGCATCCATCTTAATAATGTCTGTCACGGCCAGGCCGTTTTTTGCTGCTGTATCGGGTACTGCTGTTGTTGTAGCCATATTGTTATTCCTATCATGCAAAGTAGGTGTTGATTTATGTTGATTGCTTTAAAGACCATCAACACTTAGGTCTTCAATTTTTGCGTCTTCAATCCTTTTGGTTTCAATTTAACTCCAACCCAGCGAAAGCGTCTTCTGCGCGCGCACGTGCAGTTTCAGCATCTAAACCTGTTGTATGCATAACGGCTTTAACTTCATCCAGTACATCCAAATTAAAGTCAATCTTAGCCAGTGCTGCTTTAGGTATATGCATGGCTTCGAGGCTGTCTAATACATATTGATTGACCTCCTCTTCATCTAGTGGGTCTGTGGCAGGTGGTAATGCTATTTTGTCGTAAATATCTAGGTATTCAGCGTTAAAAGACAGTCTCAGTGCATATTCGTCTAGGTCTATTTCGCCATCTTCAATCTCACGTTTTTTACCGCTGGTTTTAGCAACAAACAGATCAATATCAATCGCTGCAATTGTGGGGGCTGTGCGTAAACGGCTGGTGAATTCAGGGTCATCAAAGTAGCGGATTTTGTCACAAAGAATGGGCTTGACGTTTTCAAGTAAGATGATCTCTTTCCATTGACCAATCTCTTTGACTTCTTGCGGTAGCAGCAGGGCGCGGCGTTGGTCTGAGATACTTTCAGAGCCACCACCGCTTTTGCCATAACCATGGCTACGGCTAATGCTACGGCTTTTTTCAGTGATGTAGCCTAGGCTTTCTGACACGTCATTGGCGTCTTTTTGATCACGCGGCGCATACACAATTTGCATGGCGTGATTCGTCATCAGCGTTCTCGCATCGTCTTTACCATAATTGCTAGGCGATTCTAATTGCGCGGTGCTTTGTATAATCGGTAACAGACGCAAGTTGTAGCCTGCAATATAGCTCACGGCGGTGGCGATGATGTTCACCACGCCGATACTGGTAAATTCGTCCATGAGCAACAAGCACTGATGCTTCAATACCGTTGGATTCTTTTGCGGCAATTCTTTGGTGTTGAGATTGACTAATTGGCTAAATAGCAAATTGATAATGAGCTTGGCATCACCTAATTTATTCGGAGTAATGCCAATATAAATCGACATTTTCTTTTTACGCACATCGCGTACATCAAAGTCACAGGCACTGGTGGCGGCATCGACAATCGGATTGCGCCAAGGCAATAATGGTGCATTAAAGGTACTTAATATGGATGACAGTACATCATCACTAGAGCTTAAAAAGTTACGCATGGCACCACGACATTCGCTACTCAACCATGCATAGGGCATGACCTTTTCTTCAAAATACTGTTTAATCGGTAAGCCTGAATCACGGCCTGAAGTTTGGCGTAGCACTTCACCCATGGTGACGGGATAGTCGGGTAATGTTGAGGCTAACCTCTCTTCCTCACGCTGATCACGCAGTTCACATAAAAACAGCGTCACAGCTAAAAATAGATTGCGTGCGTTATCATTCCAGAAAGCGTCTTTGCCGCCACTTGGCCAAATAGCATTGCCAAGACTAAATATGTCACCAACGCGGAATACGCCTTTGCTGATGGCACTAAAGAAATTGTATCGGTGCGTGCGTGGTGCGGGTTTGCCGTTGTTGTCTAGGTCTTCAGCGAACGGGTTGAATAGGTAAATTTCTTGTTTCAATACATCCTTACGATAGCCCGCAGTGATGTCAAAGTTTTCTTGTTTGATGTCGAGTACGCAAACAGACTCTTCATAACTCAATAAATTAGGAATCACCACACCCACGCCTTTACCGCTACGGGTAGGTGCAGCCAGCATTACAAATTGTTGTCCAGGAAAGCGTAATGTTTGGCCTCTATATTTACCAACCACAATGCCTTGATTGCCAAGCAAGCCTGATTTAACCACCTCGCTGTGCGTTGCCCAGCGTGCGCTACCATGTAGTTCGCGTCTTTGGCGCGTGGCAAGTACTGCTAGCAATGGAATGGCAACGTAAATAAGCAATACGCTAGCACCGCCTGTTACCGCAATACGCTTGCCTTGGCCAACTAGCCCTCCGTTTAGATAGGCATTCAGATAATCTGGCCATGCCCAAAAATAGACCGCCGCGCCGTAGTGTAAGGGGTTAATTTTAAAGGCGGCCAGCACCATTGCTCCAGCTAGGAGCATGGTCAATGGAAATGCCACTAATATAATCAGCAGCACACCCGTGGCTTTTAGTACAGTTCTATGGTCTTTGTAGAATGCTGAAATTGGATGAATCATGGATGTTAGCTCGCAGGCCAGTTTTCAATACACGTTAATTTCTACACGTCTATCGGGTGACAGGCAGTCAATTAAAGCTTGGCGACCTTGCCTATTACCACAGCCTTGTGTGGTGGCCGAGCTCACAAGGCTACCTTTGCCTAAGGTTGTAAATTGAATGTAGCTTAGGTTATTTTCAAACTGAAGATAGGCGCGCACAACATCTGCTCGCTTAGTTGAAAGTGCATGGTTATACGCCGCTGATCCTAGTTTATCGGCATAGCCAACGACGCTAATGGCTTTAACGTTATTCATGGATTTAACTGATGTTGCAAAGCTTCTTAAGGCAGCTTTACCTGACTCTAGTAATGCTGTTTGATTGAACGCAAATAAGGTACTGGCTAGTAGCGTAGCTTCTGTTAGCTCAGGGGATTTAGTCGACTCTGGCATTGTTGCAATAACTGACGTAACCTCACTCTTAGACATATTTTGTAGGCGGCTTTGCTCTAACTTGTTTTGAGTTAGCTGCGCTTCTAATTGTGCGATTTTCGCCTGCATGGTTGCAACTTCGGCTTGCATTTGCATGAACGGATTATTGCTTGTGGCACTCATATTCGGTATAACTTTTACTTGGTTTTCAGCCTGATTGATTGGTACGCGCTTTGCGCCATCAGGTACGATTAAAGCACTGTTATTCGTGCAGCTTGCCAGCGTGAATGCGCCAGCAATGGTGGCTAATAATGTTATATTTTTAGTCGTGATTTTCATGGTTTGCTTCCTCTTTTCTTAATTTTAAGTTTCCAGCGCAACTTCTAATTTCTTGAATGGGTTGAAGTAAATGGCCGTCATTTTGTATTCAGTGCCTATTTGCACTTCATTTTCATTAAAAATGGATTGAGCTTCTAAATGCGCGATGACATCGACGGCGCTTAACAATAAGCGTTTAATCGCTACATCTTGATAGGCGGTAGATTCTGGGTGTTCTTTTGCCATAAATATGAAGCGACCAATGGCCTCTTCAGGTGAGCCTGCGTGCCAGCTGGTGATACTGCCACCATGGCCGCTGAGTAATAGTTTCAGGTAATCGTAACTTTCAGCACCACGCAATTCAGCCAGCAACACACGGTCTGGGTTCATGCGCATAGTGCTATGAATCAAATCTGACGGCGTAACTTTGGCTTGACCTTGCCCGCCCTTGCTATAAGTTAAATGCACCACGTATTCATGATTCGGTAGAAACAATTCGCGTGCATCTTCAATGGTAATAATCGACTCATGTTGCGGTATCGACTGACACAGCATTTTAGAAAAAGTGGTTTTGCCTGAGCCCGTTTCGCCAACAATACCGATATTTTTATCGGCCTTGACCGCTTCAATGAAGAATTGAGCAAAGTGTTTGTCTTCGAGTAAATCCATTAAACGCAAATCGGCTTTGCTTAATTTGCTCATGGCTTGAGCCAAGAAAGACTCACTAAAATCGGCTTCATTAAAGCCATGCGCATCAAAGGACATTTCGCGCGGTCGTAACCACACCGTTTCTGAAAACAGCGCATCGGCTTCATATTCAATCATGGTTTTAGTTAACACCATGGGTTTACGAATAGATAGGTTGACCAAGCCTTTTTGCACAACTGGTGGCAGCACCACTTGAATACGCTCATCGTTCGGCAAGTTGGCAGAAATAATAGGTGCTGACTTATTGATGCCTTGATTGCTGTAATTCCCTATCGCCACCGCAATTTGTTCAAGATGTGCCAAGTTCAGCGAGGGTGCTTTTATCTTTTTTCGGCCTTTGTCATTTTTAACGATAATTTCATACGGCTTATTCACAAAAATATCGGTCACACCGTCTTCATTTAAATAATGCGTAATCGGTTCAAGTAACAGACGTAAGGTTTCATCGCCTTTTATTTCACACTCTTGAAACTCATTCCCTATGGCTTGGCCGTGTTGCACTAAATCAGCTTGGCGTTGCTGATTTTTAGTATGTTGAGTATCGTCAGGCATTATTGCTTATCCCTAACGCTCATGCTGTCGTTAGCTTCTAACTGATACACCTCACTAAAATCTAAATCACGCGCCACCACAATCGCTACGCGTTCGCCTTGGTTTTTAGTGAGCGTGGGCGGAATATTGATACTTTGTTTCAATACTTGGCTGGCCAAGTCATTGCCTGCGGATTGGGTGTTTGAGAAACTTGCGCTGGCAATATTGCTGCTGGCATTGCTATTTTTAGCGGTTTCATAAGCAACCAAATCTTTAAAGCTGGACATCAAGAACGCTGAGCCAATACGCTCCAACCAGTGCTTATCTACATCCCCATCAAAACCACCGCGACCGAGCGCATCTGTACCCAATGAATCTAGCGCAATCACCACACCTTCAGGCGTTTTGATTCTGTCCCACAACACACGTAATCTGGTTTCGCCATGCTTAAGCCCCGTATATTCACCTGTAAGCAATGAGCCACGCTCG
This sequence comes from Methylotenera sp., assembly GCA_021732405.1. GTDB lineage: Bacteria > Pseudomonadota > Gammaproteobacteria > Burkholderiales > Methylophilaceae > Methylotenera_A. The sequence continues at coordinate 2,750 of JAKFVB010000048.1, read as the reverse complement.
ACTAACACTACTTTGCCATTATCTGAATAACTATTACTGGTCGTGGTGCAAGTCACCATGCCTGGGTTAGAGGAGTTAATTGCAGTATTGAGTGCGCAATCAAATTCATTGCCTTTGGCTAACACGTAATTGCGGTTTCCCAGTAGCCTTGCCTTGGTTTTAGGCGTGTAGGTGGGTGTTAATTGCATGCCGTCTGGGTTGGAGCGTGCGGATCTGTCAAACGTACCCTCACTTTCAACTTCTTGGCTCAAGGGTCTTGCTACCCTACTGTTGTTTGTATTTTGGTTGTACAGACCTTGATTAGCAGTACCTGTTGCTACAGCTAATTGCGACTCGCCTTGGTCTGGCAGGATGTCAGCATCATAGCGGCTTGGGTTTGGCTTAATCGTAACGGCCTGTCCGTGGTATTGATTATTGGGCACTACGCCTATCGGTGTAACACCCATATTTGCGTTATCCGGCATCGGTGTTGTCTGACCCTGCATTTCTGCTGGTTTAAGCAGCGTACCTTCGCCTTCGACACCCATTGGCTTAATGGTGTTTTCTGCGGTAAATTTATGTGACTTTTGTTCCGCTTTGCTGGTTAGCAGGTGGGCTTGATAGCTAGAATATGCGAAATAGCCTGCACTGCCGAATAACAGTGGAATCGCCAACATAAATAGCATTGCACCCCAATTTTTTCTGGCAGTGTAGGCTTGATCAATACTGGTTTTATGTGACCCGTCGCGTAGCCCCATCTCATCGGTTGAGTTTTGTTGCTTGTCGTTATGCTCTATGGTATTGGTCATGATTATTCTGCCACCTGACGTGATACGCCTAAGGTCACCGTGCCATTTTTAGGGCTAACACCTTCAATATCGTAGGCATCATTCCAAACACCAACTACTTGCTTGCTTAAACGCAGGACATAGTGTTTTGCCATACCGTGAATGACGATAGTATCTTTACTGTCGCCCTCCATATGGGTATTCACCATGGATTCAGTGCCATCGGCGGTGACGCGAAATACCGCTGGAATTTCGCGGTGATTCGGAATCTTAAGATAAGTAAAATTACCATCGTCCCATGCTGCTGTGGGTGCAATTTCATCTGAATTAGTCATCACCTGCATGCTGTATTGCGTGTTGCGTACCGCCTGTGGTGCGGCTTGCAACTGTTTTACTTTGGCTTTGTTGATGGCCTCAATTTGTGCTGGCGTTAATGGTGCAACTTCGGTATTCGGCTTAGGATAAGTATAAGCAATGCGCCAAGTGCCTTTATCTGAGCTGTGATCTTTGAGTACCCGTAAATCAAAGGCATAGCTACGCCTATCCGTTTTAACGACAAGATTGCTATCATGGGCATTCTTTTTAGGTTTTAATAGAATGAAGTTGCTGCCCACTTTGGCTGAAGTAATCCAATTATCGGTATCGCCGCCGCCTACACCATCCTTCACAATATGTTCATCCGCTTCTAAATCAATATGGGTAGCAAAGCCACGCTTGGCTTTAATCATGGTGACTTGATTCATATCGTAAGGAATGAGCTGTACTGGGTTTGCTATGCCTTCAATGACTTGAGCATTGGCTTGCGCGAAGCCAGTGATACTTAATGAGGCAAGAACAGCTAACTTGATAGCGTTGAGCGTTAATTTAGTACGTACTAAATTCATGGCTGCTTGATTGATTGTAGACTTCATTGTGCGGATACTCCGTTAGCGGCTGGTGACGTGCCGTTAGCTGATGGTGATAAAGACTGAGGGGCGTTAATAATAGGTGCAGCGACTGCTGCGCCTTTTTCTTCTCTGTCGACCACATAGCCTGTGACCTTGAATCCATAAGGATTGGCATCAAGGTCTTTTTGTAATGTGAGTAGTGAAGGTTTTTCGTAAACATAAGTCATTGAGGCAATGTATTTACCTGCTATTTCAGTGTCGTAGCCACGTTCACGGGTGTTGCGTTCATACCGAATGATGGCAGTACCCTGCGCGCCTGGCGGCAATGTCGTTGACACGATGTGAATACGACGTTCTGTGTAATTTCCGAGTTGTTTATCAAGCGCATTATCGTGACCAAACATGGCGCGATAGTTTTTGAGTACATCGCCAGCAGATAAAGCCAAAGTACGCTCATAGTCACTTTGTAACAGCATCCAGTTATAGCGTTCACGCGTGTTCACATACTCTTCGACCCAATGCCTATCAGCTGCCTCATTCAATGCAGCTGGTTTGTAACCTGTGGTATCTACCAATTGCGCTTCACCTGTGACTTTATCGACCAAGAAAGTCATGGGGATGACTTTATAAAAGGGCAGCATAAATACCAAACCAGTGATCGCTAACACGGCCAATAATGTCATTATTTTGGTTATATTCCATGCTCTAACCTCAGACTTATGCAGCGCAATGGCAGTGGAGGCTTCCCAATTGAGGGCTTGTTGGTGAGTGTCTTTTTTGTTATTAAATAGCATGCTGTTTACCTAGTGAGGAGTTTGATAAAAGTTGTTTTAGTGTTTTCATGGTGCTGGTTATCTATTCCGATAACGTGAAGCGATTGCATGTGCTGAATGTTGTACGGCACGATTGATGCCACGACCAGCCAGTTGTGTGCTTTTTTCTAAACCGCTAGCTAGCCCGCCGCCACTGCTATTTTCTATTTTTCCACCTACACCACCCCCACCTTTACTGCCACCACGCATAGCGGCATAGGTCATTTTTGCGATTTGTGCGGTGGCTAAGGCCAAACCTAAGCCGCTGGCATTATCACCACCTC
>JAKFVB010000038.1 GCA_021732405.1 Methylotenera sp. | reverse complement strand
TGATAGGGCTAAATTATCTAATACAGCCATCTTGCAACTTTCTATTTGTTAAGCGTGTAGCTAGCTTAAATATCTGCTGGCATTACTCTGTAAGCTCTTATTGCAAAGCTTGTGCCAATTTTGTAACAAAGTGTTAAAAGTTGTTAACTAACTGTTTTTATTAAACTATTTAAAATAGTTAAGTTTAATTAATATCTAATGCTTATTAATATGGTGGTTGTATATAATCAAATTGGTTGTTGTTAGTAACCAATTTTTTGTATGTAAGGTGTTACGGGTAAATTTGTTTTAGTTTCGGGCGGTTTTGCAATCGCCTCTGCAAATAGCTGTAAATATAACTCCCAGTATTTTCTAGGCATTTTTTGTAGCTCTGCTTTAAAGTCTTTAGGAAAAGCTTGTATAGCGCGCCTTAAATATTGCACAGCATCGATATGTTGGTTATTTAGTTCGAGCAGTAGTACATGCCGATAAGCCGCTGTGTTTGTGGGCACAAAACGCATAGCTGATTCGCTGATCGCTATTTTTTGTGCCAGATTTTTCTTGCTCGGCCTTAACGAATTGGCATAGATTAGGTTGGGATAAGGCGCTAATAGCGAATGCTGTTCTACCCAATCTAGAGCACGCAAAAACTCTGGTTGATTTTGTGCGTTAATCTTTTTGGTAATACCTTTTGCTACCCAAAGCTCTAGCTTTTTATTCGCTATAAACGTGTTTAACATTGCACAAAATGCCACCACAAATAACGCGCAAAAGGTCAAGCGACCAAGCGTTTGACCCACAGGTTTTACATTCCATTGCTGGCGCGTTTCGTCACCTGCGCCCAGTAAAAATGCGGTTAGGCCTAAAAAGTAGGCGTACCACAAAGGGTATTCCAGCATGCTATGAATGCCAATTATTGAAAGCAGCGCCAGCACATACCACGTTTCTAAGTGGATATTTTTCCACTGAAAGCCACGCAACCAAGCGAATAATCCTGCCAGCAAAAGCAAGCCGCCTGCAATTCCCATCTCGGCTAATACATGCAGCACCAAGTTGTGCGCATGCTCATAAGTGCCCGGTAAAGTGACCAGCCAGTGTTTATCTAAGGTAAAAAACGACATCCAGCGCGTTTGCCCAACACCAATGCCTAGCAATGGCGATTGCATAAATAGCAATAGGCTCTCATACCAGATATGTAAGCGTACTGTTAAGCCGCCTACAGCATTGGCATTGGCATTGCCAAACTCTGCTAGCAATCTATCGTTTGGTAGGGCAACGCCATTTAATAAATGTCCAACCAGCCATTGCATACAAGCAAATGCAGGCAACAGCAGAATCGCCAGCCACAACAATTGCTGGCTTTGCTTGATTTGCAACGCGCTGGTTGTAGAAGATTGCCGCAATGACATAGCGCGCATAAATGCTGCTAATACAATTAGCGCGACTAAATACAGCCAACTACTACGCGAGCCCGAAAACGCCATAAGGCCTAAAAAAAGCAAGCCCAGCACTACAGAAGTTGCAAGGGTTAAGCGTTTTTTAAACAGCAAATACAATAGCGAAGCAATACCCAAAGCGGTGTAACTGGCAAAATGATTGAGCTGACCAATGGCGCCAAACGCTGGGAAATTAGGCATATAAGGCAAGGCAAAACCTTGTCGTACAAAATATTGCAATGTAACAAACACAATATTAAGCACGCAGCCCGCTAATATTGCCCAAGCAAAAGTGTTGGCTATTTGCTCCCAACCCATTTTCCTGCGCAAATATCCACCTAAAATAGCCAATAAAAAAGCCCAACTTAAGTAACCAATTACCAGCAAGCCATATTGCGTAGATTGCAACATACCCAACATTGTCTGCATGCTGACGATGGCGATAAAGCCTGCAAAAATAAGCGCAATTTGCGGAATTTCTAAGAGCTGCCAGCTTTCTTTGCGAATCAAATGCATTAAAGCGAAAATGCCCAATAAACCCGCCACCCATTCGCCGTAAAATGAGGGGATTGGCAAACGATGATAAGCGATGATAAACGGCAAAAAAGCCATTAAACCGACGAGTGTCACACTTAAATGTGCACATGAGATGGCGTTACCGATGCGAGCGAACATATAAACCTTTTTTGCTCTTGTACCTATCAGCGGCAATAAAACGCTACCTGCTTTGGGCGGCTATTCTTAGCTTAACGGCTGCGCCAGAATATGCTGATACAAAAGATGACTAAATGAAATTTAAATTTAGTGTGCAATTTTTATTCCAGATATTTTTAACACTAATAATCAATTACTTAATTTTTTGATGCGAATTAAAACGGATTTTAATGGCTGTTTTCAGCCAATAAGTGGTTGAGATTAACCATTTACTATATTGGCAAAATGTGTGGCTAAAAAGCTTGTGGAAAATAGTGAGTATGCTGAATTTTTTTGGGTCGTACAATTTGGCTACAGTAAGCCAAAAACAAAAAAGCCTTACATCTCTGTAAGGCTTAATCTAATTGGTGGCCGGAGCGGGAATCGAACCTGCGACACGCGGATTTTCAACACAACTAAATATCATGTCCGTAGGTGCACTAAGTCTAAAAATCGTAACATTTTTTTAGTAACCAAATTCTAGCTTTTCTAAAAATAGAACCTGTATGTCGAACCATAACCTTGATTGAGCTTGGCCTTTAGATTCCGTAACTCCAAGAAAACAAACAAGTTTACTTTTGATGAAGTATGCAGAACTGTCGAACGCAATAGAACTTCGAAATCATCATTAAAAATTACATCAACGTGAATGCGAGATAATGGCTGAAGATTAGTTTGCGCTGATACCTCCGCCTAACCCGCCCCATGTTTACAAGCGTATGGCACACCGAGTAGCCAAGATGAAACAGTTTGCACCGATCTCCCGTGCCACCCAGCGCCCAAACTTCCTTTAAACCACTTCTACGCCTGAAGCCACCTCCTTCGGCTTCATCTGCATCACCGCTGATATTTTGCTGGTAACAGAATTGGCCGCCTCTAATAACGTCTTTTCATTGAGGTGTGCGTAACGCTGTGTCGTTCTGGTATCAGCGTGTGAAAGCAGTTTAGACACCTCATACAGGCTTCGACCATTGTTAACACAATAAGTCGCGAAACTGTGGCGTAAATCATGGCTGCGAAGGAAAGGCACCCCAGCTTTATTACGAATACGATCCCACGGTTTGAAGGTATTCTTGAACCTTGTACCCGTCTTACGATTGGTAAACACATAAACATCAGATTCCTTTCTAGCTATCTGTTTTAATACCTCCAATGCGCTCTCTGAAAGCGGGATTGAATTTTGACGCTTTGATTTGGAATTGGCAGCGGGAACGATCCAAAGTTTGTTGGCTATATTGATGTCAGACCACCTTGCTGTGAGGGCGGCTGATAGGCGACAACCAGTTGAAAGTAAGAATAGAGCCAGCTGACAAATCGGACGATTGCTATCGGTATATAACACGTCCAGCAAGGTCTTCAGTTGTTCATCAGTGAGGATATTCTCAACACCGTTGAACTCATGATAAAGCTGAATCCCATTTGCAAAATTGACGTCCAGATAGCCCCAACGAACTGCCATATTGCCCATCCTGCGGAGTAACGCTGCATGATAATCTGTCGAAGCCGCAGAAATTTCACTGCGTAAGTCCATCATAAAAGTCTGAATCTGACGAAGCTTAATATCACGTAAGCGCATATGACCGAAACGAGGCTTGATCCTCAGACGCCATAACTGCTCTAGGCGCTTAACCGATCTGGGCACAGTAGATTGTGCAAACGGGTAATACTCGTCCCACAAGTCACTTAGTGTCATTGCTTCAATCCGTAACACATCAGACGACAAATTGCCTTGCTTTGCAGATGATGCTTGCAGCTCTTTCAAGCGTTTGACCTCAGCACGTGCATCAGCCAAAGTAATTTCTGAAATGCGTCCAATCTTGCAATGTTTAGTTTTTCCATCAACTTTAGTACGCCAATAGAACGTACGTTGATCCGTGTCACTCACAAGCAAATATAGGCCACTAGCATCAAAATCACAGTATTCAATACGATGTTTGCCAGCAGGACATTTCAAGCTAATAAGATTACTCGGTGTGAGTTTAACAATTGCCATACTAGGCACCTCCAATAGATAAAATAAAAGTAAGAAATAAAGACTGTGTAAACATGATTAATAAAGACCCTTGTTTGATGTGTCTTGTGTGTCACTAAAAGTATCTTCGTCTTGAACAGCCTCAGGAACAGGCACATCAGAAGTATTGAGATAACGGGCAAAAGCATCCTCAAATTGACTAAGCTCGTAGCCTTTTGGTGTGTCGTGGCGACCTACACGGACAGTCTTCGACTTGATGCCATACATTGCAAGTTGACCAGCGAGTTGCCTAGGCGCTATAGGGCGGCCTTGATTGTAAGTAGCCCATGGACTTTCTGCGATCTGTTGCAGTTGGGCAATCAAGTCTGCTGAACTAATCTTGTCCCAATATTGTTTGCCGTGTCTTCTGTCCTCGAAGATCGATTGAATGTCAGACAGTAATTCATTGCCCGTACTGACTTTTTCATTGGATTGGTTTGAGAGGATCAAGGCAGCTTGGGTAGCGCGTTCAAGCCAGCCGTCACCTGCCACTTCTGCAATCGCCAGTAAAGGCTCCCAATTGTCCTGCCCACGGTCACTTAATGCTTCCGGTAAATGCGGTCTTGCGTGTTGAATAGCTTCTGCATAATCATCCGCAGCACGCTCCAATTTGACACACAGCTTTGCAAACAAGCCTGGCTCTGCATAACGCAAACGCGTCACCGTTTCATCAGGTAGCTTTTTGCGCATGCTGATGACAATTCCACGACTCATGGTGGAGTCAGGTAGGTGCCTTTCAAGTGCGATACCAGCAAGCGACTTCGCACCAAATACAGGAAATTTTTTAGGTATAAAGGAGTCTTCAACTTTTTCACTTCTCAACACAAAGCCGCTTGATTTGTAACCAGCATTGACCATTCCCAGTAGTTCATTGTTTTCTTTGAAAAAGGTGTCAGCTTCATCAAAGAAGATGCTTGGATTCCACAACTCTACAGAACGAAACAGAGAAGATGCCGTAGCATTAGAAGCCATCAATGCGCGTGCGGAAAGGTCTGCTATAACAGTCTGAAGTAAGGTCTTAGCACAGGCGCGTTCTGGTGCATTGATAATCAGCAGCGGGTTGGTATCAAACAGATTGAAGATATAGCCCATAAAAATCCACAAAGCCACGGCATCCGCTTGAATAGCACTGACAATGACAAACATCCGAATGGTCGCTGATACTTCGTTTAGTAATTCACAAAGCTGAACGGCATTTTTAGATGGGTAATAAACCTTAAATGGTAAATCCCTTGCATACTTAGGTGAAATTTTGTACCTAGGTGTTGTAGCCTTCTTGGGACGGGGTTGTTCACTTTGAACTGATAAAGAAGCGTTATTGCTTGCTTCAATTTGGGTGTCGGTATGAGCGACGTCGCTTTCTTTGAAAACGACGCTTGGCGCGACCAACTTGGATGGTGGAATTTGATTTTCCATGATTTAGCCTTTATTGTTGTATTAGTAATAGGCACCGTCGTGGTAGCGTTTAATCGTCATAGTTTTATGTCAGTAGACATAAGGGTATAAATGCTTAGTTGAATATTTTTATAGTAGTTAAGGCTCCTTGTACTTGATAGAAATTAATATAAGTAATTGATTTATATATAAATATTATATATATGTGCGCAGAATATATCTTCTAAACATGACTGTCAAGCATTGAATTTTTGGTCAACTTTAATCACGACAGACCGCGCCAACTCACCGCGAAAATAAGCAACACGCCACTTTCTAAGCGGGGCATGGCATTCTGCGTTGCGCTTTGGTGGCGGCAGAAATTTGTTGCGGATAGGTGAGCTTTGACAAAAATGAAACGCAACAGAAAACGCAACGTGCTTTGGCATGCTAGATAAGGCTTTCGGAAAAACGTTGCGGCGTGGCGGCAAATTTTATAGCGAGTAAGAAAAGTTGATGCGTCTAATTAGTTAATAGTTTCAGTGGTTGCTATCGGCCCAAAGTGGTAATTCATGAGTTGCTGGATCACAGTAAGTCAATGCCGAATTGTCGGACTAGTAGTGTAAAAAAACCAAAGCAAGTTATGGTAATAACTATGCATGCCAGAAGTGTCAGCCAAAAGCCTAATTTAGGTAAAATTATCGGGAAAACTAAGAACATGGGAAGGGTTGGAATGACATACCAGAATGTATACCAAGCATGATTTGCAATTTTCTCTTGCGGCTGCTGCTCAATATACAACCATATGAGTGCAAGTATTGTTACGAGTGGAAGCGCTGCGACAAATGCACCAAGCTTGTCACTACGCTTAGCTAGTTCAGAAATAATCACCACAATCCCCGCTGTTAGTAAGTACTTAGTTATTATCCATGACATATATTCCCCATATTTTTGATTAATTAAATCGCAGGTGGCCAATTATGCGTTTCTTTCTGGCAATCTTTGCACCATGCATATAACGCGTCATACATCACTATGCCATGCTTCAACATTTCATGGTCGTCTGAATAACTTTTAGATAATCCAAGTGAGATTGCATATAACCCCGCCGACTGTGGCGTAAGGTCAAGTTTTGATGTGTCTGCGCCTCTTACAATCGCTGCAAGCTGTTGCAATGCAGGCTCAGTCAGTTCGTATTTTTTCAGGAAGGCATCGAAGCTACATAGGTCACCTACATGTGAAAACTCAACATTGGGTATATCGTATGGAATGGCTCCTGTTTGTTCTGCAACGTTAAGTACATCAGCACTTGGCACGTATAAAAACTCTGGCTCTTTGTCGATGAATTTAGCGATTAACCAAGGACAAGCAATACGGTCAATCTTCGGACGTTCACGTGTCACCCATTTCATAATTAAATACTCCTATCTTAACGTGTTACTGCATCAAATCTGGCGGCAACGTTATCCCAATTAATAATGCTAAACAAGCCGTTCACATACTCAGCACGACGATTCTGATATTTGAGGTAGTAGGCATGCTCCCAAACATCCAGCACTAGAATTGGCACTACACCCCATGCCGTGAGTTTTTGGTGATTCTCGCATTGCAATATCATCAATTTTCCACTGGAGGGTAGATAACCCAATATGCCCCAACCAGCACCTTCAACACTGGTAGTCGCGGCTGTCAAATGTGCTTTAAATTTATCTAACGATTTGAAGTTTTTTTCGATAGCCTTGAGTAATGATCCAGTTGGATTACCACCTTTCGCGGACAAGTTTGTCCAGTAGATAGTGTGCAGAATATGACTAGACAAACCCAGTGCCAACTCTTTCTCATAATGCTTTACCAGAGCGAAGTCATTCGTCTCGCGTGCTAATGCGAGTCCATCTTCTGCTTTATTTGCAGCCGCAACAGCTGGCTTGTGATGAAAGTTATAATGTAATTCCACTGTGCGGGCATCGATGACTGGTTCTAATGCATCAAATGCATAAGGCAAAGGTAATAAAATATATTTACCTGCATCATCTGTCAGTTTGTCTGGATAAAGTGAGGTTTGCATATTTACCTCTTTTGCCTGTGCAGTACTGTTGGCCAGTACCATGCCACCAACAATGGCAACACTGTTTTGTAAAAAATCTCTACGAGTAGTCATGCTGATTGCCTCAATTTAACTAAATAATTTAAACAACATACCAAGTACGCCGCAGGTAAGTATGACGGGGATTACATTGACTTTAAAACGGAATACGGCAATGGTAGCCAAAGATGTTAGACCAATTGAAAACCAATCAATTGGACCAGTTAAACCCAACGGCCAAAACACATGATATGCAAAGAATAATGCCAAATTGAAAATCACCCCAACCACTGCGGCAGTAATCGCACTTAACGGTGCAGTAAACTTTAGATTACCGTGTGTGGTTTCAATAAAAGGACCGCCCATAAAGATAAAGACGAAGCTAGGTAAGAAGGTGAAGAATGTTACGATAGAAGCTGCAACAAATGCTGATGCCAAAACTGCATCAGGTCCAAATACTTGCGTTACCCAGCCGCCTACAAAACCAACAAATGTCACCACCATAATTAAAGGTCCTGGCGTAGTTTCCCCTAATGCCAAACCATCAATCATTTGGGTTGGATTGAGCCAATGATAATGCTCTACTGCCCCTTGATAAACATAAGGCAATACTGCATAAGCACCTCCAAATGTCATTAGTGCAGCTTTAGTAAAGAACCAGCCCATTTGGGTAAATGCATTGCTCCAACCATATTTAATAACCAATGCAGCCATAAATAATGACCAGATAGCTAGTCCAATAGCAGCAACCTTCGCCATTTTTTTCCAGCTAAAGAGTGCATGTGAAGGTGTGGGAGTGTCATCATCGATAAGTGCCCGCCCAAAATCCTTGTCAGCGGCTCCATGCCCACTACCTACCTTGAAATGATGTGGCGATATGCGTCCACCAAAGTAACCGATCAAACCCGCAATTAGTACGATTATGGGGAATGGTACTTTAAGTGCAAATATCGCAATAAAAGCTAGTGCCGTAATTGACCAAAGCACGCTGTTTTTAAGCGCACGTGATCCAATCCGATATGCGGCAAATAGTACGATAGCAACAACTGCAGGTTTAATACCATAAAGCACTCCTGCAACGGCGGGTACGTTTCCATATGCCATATACACATATGCCAATCCGACCAGTATGAAGAATGAAGGTAAAACGAAAAGTACACCAGCAATAATGCCGCCCCATGTACGATGCATGAGCCAGCCGATGTAGGTTGCTAACTGTTGCGCTTCTGGTCCAGGCAACACCATGCAATAGTTAAGAGCATGCAGGAAACGTTTTTCCGATATCCAGCGTTTCTTTTCGACTAGATCATGGTGCATGATCGAGATTTGACCTGCCGGTCCGCCAAAGCTGATGAAGCCTAATCTGAGCCAATACCAAAAAGCTTGAGTAAATGAAACTGGTTCAGGGGCTAGATTTGAAGGGGTTGATACGTTATTTTTATTTGTTGCGTCCATAAGCTCTCTTCTTGTGGGTTGTTACGCCCAAGATTTGAGCAGACCTTGGACGCAATGCGTCTTGAAGCGGGGAGGCTGCTAAATCCCCATCAATATTATTATACTAATTATTTTTTAGATTTCAATGTAAAAAGCTAGCTCTAGGCTGACCAGTTTGATTCTTTGTTTATCTATCAATGGCAGTGATAACCACCATTTTTACGGTCATGGTGACAGCCTTTGCTATCTGTACCGCCGGAATGGGCATTAGCAACACCGCAAATAAAAGCAAGAATGACAGCTATAAGCATTTTTTGATTTTTCATTTTGTATCCCCTTATTCCTAGTATTTAGGAACACTCACTATATGCTTAATAACAACTTCGCGCTATTAATTGGAATAAGGTTGAAAGTCCGCTTTGGGCCGATAGCAACCTTTAGAAGTAATGCAGTTTAAAAAAACATGTTGCACCCAAAACCATTCAACCAATTGCAATAGCTATAACTGAATAGAAATTGAGTGCTTATAGTGCAAAAATCTTACATGGCTACGGCTCCCAGTTTTCATCTAGGCTAACCCCTTCTATTAACTTTAATTGATAGTTAATCGTATCAATCAATGTCTCATCAGACAGGTTCCATGCAAGCACAGTATCAAGTGCGTCGATAAGGTAATTTTGGTTGGGAATACACATACAGATTTCTCCTAGTAATTTTGAAAATGTGAAAACAAAAACGACAAAAATCCCCAAGAATTACCGCTAAAGGTCGGTATTGGGGTCGATATTGGCAGAGCTAAAAAGAGTGCGGCTTGGGAGGCCTTACAGGGCTTGGTATTGCAGAGCGTGAAAAATTTAGAGAAGCGGACTGGAAGTACAAGGAAACAAAAACTAGGCTTTATGTGGTTGCGCTTTAGTTTTGCCTGATGCTGGTTTTGATGAAGATGCCAACACCGGAATGATGTCGTCATTGATGTTGACTGCTGATGCTTTGCTCGCCTTGATTGAAGTGTCTTGCAATACAACGCCGGAACTAATTAATACTTTAATGGGTTGCATAAAGTTTTCTACAGACTGCAACAGATAGCATCTTGGGTTATCCGGATTGTTAGCAACTAAGCCTTCTTCTTTTAATGCTGAAAAGATAAAAGCTGCCGTATTAACGGATTTTCCTGCAAAGAAAGCCTGCAATGTGTATGAAGTAAGTGGGTACTTACTAGACTCCAGCAAAGTGATGATTTTCTGTAATGCAATCCACTCTTTAGAGAACCAGCCACCACCTGAATTTTTAACAACACGGATATAAATATCTGAATCGCCAAGACAGCCAAGTTGATATTCCAAACTACTTTTACCGGATAAAGACTTACAGCTATTGATTTTGATGATGCGAATATTGTCTAGCTTGGTTACTTCTTTCATAAGGATGCTCCTTTAGTTAATGGATGATATTGCCTCTCCTAATAAGTTACCCCTATTAGCGCACTACGCTTTCCATGCGTTTTCTGTTGCTGCAATATGCTCAGGGACTCTAGCTGCTTGCCATAGATGTTTAGGCACGTAATAGATTGCGCCACCAGCATTATTCCAACACAGCAGGAAGATGACCCATAGCGGTTCGCCTATTGATTCTGGCAAGTATTCGCAGCTATCCCACGACATCGCCATATCGATGACATTAGGCCAAACGCCACCATGCGTCTCAGCCCATTCAAAATCACAGCCATTGATTTGCAGTAGGTCGTCTTCTACTTCACAAACATATATATTGCCACCTAGAAAGTCTGAATAATCGGCAGTAGCTTCGTCCTGCTGAAGTAGCCAGTTAATATCGTCATCGGTGATGTCTAAAGCATTTGCAACTGTTGGATGTGGGTTGCTACAAACGCCTAGCATGACTGCGGCTTGATCTTGTAATAGTCGATAAGGGATAAGGCCAGTTTTGTACTGCTGATGTGCTACGTTGAAGTTATGAATTTCTATCATTAGTTCTCCTTTGTATAGACGTAAAAAAGCCCACTGACCTTTCGGTGCAATGGGCGCTGAATTGCTGATTAAATGAAGTGCGTACTAATTCGTAGTTATTTTATAGAGCGCTGTAACTGTAATACCTTTCAGAAATTGGACACTTCCGACGACACCTTCGAGTTCTACGTTGCAGCCGCTTGCGCAATTATCGAGAAGTAACTTGCGATTCTCGCGCGATAATCCACTTACATTTACATACAAGGTGGTTGCTGATATTGCACTTTCTGACAAGCTACCTAAGTCACCATATGGTAAAAAGTGACCATTAACTTTAACCTTTTTACCCACTAAATTGTTGTAGTCAAGATAAAGGTCGTTAAAAGACATATCGATAACTTGGCTTTCTGCAGTTGCTGGCAATGTAGTTTCAGGTGCAGACTCACTTGATGGCGCTTCAGAAGAAATTTCAGTACCGTTTTGAAGGGCTGTGTCTAATGGTGTTTCTTCAGCTTCAGCCATTGCGGGTGTATCAATGGATAATGCTTCTGCGGCTTCAGCTTCTGCAGGAGAGTCAACAGTTTGTGGTTCATGTGTTAATTTGGTATTGTCAGGTAAGGTTATATCTATTGGAGCATCATTAATTTGTTCGTTAGGTTTGGACGCATAAAGTATTCCCATCAAAATTAAACCAGCCAGAGCTACAACAACAATTAAGCTATCCGCCTTTGATTTTGGCTCTTCAATAGATGCTTCAACTATTTCTACATTGCCGTTACTCATACATGCAAGTACGCCACCTACCAATGCCAGTATCATTAAAACCGCAACCAACGTCCCGCCATATATAGCCCCAAAGATTGATGAAACAATAATTAAGATGCCGGGTATAAAAGTCTTGGCATTCATGGCGATTGCACCAAGTACAATAATTAAGAAGCAGATAAGTATGCCGCTCCAACCAAGATCAATAATAGTATCGCCAGCATCAGCATTAAAATTTGACCCAATACCACCGACCACTAAAGTGAATACCGCTGCGATAAACCCAAGTAAACCTGCTATCAGTGCCACTATACCGCCTGACTTTCTCATAAAATCTCCTATCGTTATTCGTTAAATTTGTTTGTTAAATCACTCCGTGTATTGCGTGCACCAACTTCCATGTACTACCTCGTTATCCTTAATGCATTTGTAAGCTGCATCTTTGGCTGTCATGCATTCGATGTACTTTTTGACGCGGTCTTTTGAATTGACATCGCCTTCAACCGTATCGGATGCAACCCAAGTCCTGTTTGTAGCGGGAGTATGGGTACATAAGGTTTTGTTGGTGTATTCAGAATATTTGCATTCAGTTGTGGCATTTCTGGCATCTTCCCAATGGCCATTCTCGGCTGAAACATAGCCCATCTTTTTAGGGTAGAGCTTGGCTGATTCAGCAGCGCATTGGTAATGGTCTGCTTTGATAGTGGCTTGTACGTTCGTGGGATGTGTCCAGCTGCCAGGTCTTTCTGGAATCAAACCGCAAGCACTGATTTGGAAAAGTAAGATGAGGCATGAGATGAATTTGATGTCTTTAGTGTGCATGGTGTGCATTACTCCTTGTGGTTATTGTTAAAATTATTGACATCAAGTTTCTGAATGCTAAGCATTCCTTAGTATCACGTCAAGGCAAAAACTAAGAATCTCTGAGTTATTCACTTTATTCAGAGTTTTGATGTCGAATACGTCTGTTATTACTAAAAGATTGCTTGAAGCAAGACTGGCATCTGGCTTGTCACAGAAGAAGCTTGGTATTGCGGCTGGAATTGATGAGTTCTCAGCGAGTCCTCGTATAAACCAATATGAGCGTGGTGTGCATGTGCCTGACTACTCTACAGTGGAACGCCTAGCTTCTGTGCTGAATGTGCCAACACCGTACTTCTATACGAGAGATGACGACCTAGCCAAACTGATTTTAAGGTACGGTCAACTTGGTGCAGATAAAAAAGCAGAACTGATGAGGCTGGTAAATTTAGATTTAGTTAAGAAGTGATGAGTTCGTAAAGTATGTAAAAGCCAAGTAATGTGAAAACGGCGATCAACACAATTCGCATTATCAGCATGACCAAAATCAAAACAATGGGTTGAATCACCCCCCATATCAAACTTAGTACAAATATAAAGTAGTCAACAATCCAACCCCAAGCAATTCTGATGAAACCATCCGGTTTGCCAGTTTCAACTAATCGTTCGTGACCTTGATTTCCTCTATGAACACGTCGATTTCTTAACTTATTATTTGCAAGCATAAAGTTGATACTTTGCTGTGCCTCCATGATGTTGATATAGCAGTTGTTTGTTTCGTTGATGTCTGATTGATGTCTTGCGAAGCCTTTAATAGCTTTGTGTGTTGCGATGGATGAAGTGTTTAGTAGGGATTTTGAGATTTGATTTGCAGTTGTGGTAACTTTAGGTTTGCGGTAAGCAACGGATTTTTTAGGTTTAATATTGACGATAGTAATATCCTTTTTTCTAGGTTGAGGACGAAAAAAAGCCCGATGAAATAAATCAACGGGCAACAATAAAAATTAAAATTTATTAAACTAGCGATGCCTTGTAATGACTATTTAATGATCTCTTCGAGCAGCCCACAAAGTATGTTCTCTGGAGAATGCATTCTCAGCGTCGCTGACAAAATTAGAAAGATGTTCTGATGTCTTAACTGCACTAAATCTACTTTTTATTATTCCAATTTCATGTGCGGTAACTCCATATGAACTGGCTAATTCATCGTATCGTTTAATTTGCATCCAACCTATTATTGATCCAGCTACAACAGCCAAAATATCCACTGGTAGATATTGCAATGCGGGATTTGCAGTTTGAATTAACAATACTAAAATCGCGAAGGCATATACGAGACACAAGACAATAAACCAGTATTTAGAAGAGTTACGATTATCACCTGACTTTTTTGCATACCATTTCTTTTGATCTTCAATTCGGTTATTCAAGTAAAGGCTATTTTTTTCATCATAAGATAATCGTAAATGATCCAGCATTGTCGGACTAATTTGCTCACCTTCAGAGAATTCCCCAGCTAAATAATTGCCAATGTTCTGATTCTGATGAAGGAGTTCAGTTAGTAATTTTTGGAAAGTCTCTAGATTTTCATTCTCAGTATCTTTGTTAAATGGCTCTGCATTCATAACAAGTCGCCATGAAGCTGTTTTGATTGATTCTGCAAGCGCTCTGGCTTGGTACCATTTGTCTTGTAGTGCTTCATATTTCAAATAAATAAGAATAAATAGCGACGCTAAAAAGCATACGGCCCCTAATATAGTCAGGCATTGTGAACTGTTTCGATATAAGGAGAAGAACGCACCTAGAATCAGTAAAATACTATTGGCCGCACTTAAAACTAGTAGTTGCTTCTGCGCTTTATTTGAAGCATCGTCAGCAGCAGTATATAACGCAGGGAAATCAAAATTATTCATGGATTTTTTCTAAATTGTTTAGGTGTATTTAAATAGCCACTGACATTAAGCGAATTAACCCATGCCAAAAATTCATTAACGAATACATCTGAAAAGTTACATTTATGGTTTCTTAATGCACATATATCGACCCCATTGTAATCTCGGAAATAATTAGGAATAGTAGGGCCATTACCGCCCCAATATGCGAAACTTTCACCAACAAGGATAAATTCTGTCTGTGTGTCGTGAACTACATTTAGTGGATTTTGATTACCGTTTGGCAAGCTATGGTGAGATGGCTCCTGTATCCATTCGCCAGTTTGAAGATCACGATGATAAATATTGTCACCAAAAGCTTGTTTAAGACTGCCTTTTAGATTTGGTTTCTTAACATTGAATTTTTCATTATTCCAATATTCATCATATGTAAGCTTTTCTGATACTTGCATTATGTAAACAAGGCGACCACTTAATCCATTTGAACTTGAACCTGTGCCAAGCACCCAGTCTCCAACAGATGCGGCTTTACGAATATTGGGTTTGCAAGTGGCAAGTGTACAAAAACCATTAAATGGATTTGGAGCAAATCCAAAGTCGCGAGCAACTACATATGAATATAGATGCATTATAATTAACAGTTAAATCTAGGTATTGCTCGAGGGGCGTTCTCTGAACCATCGGCGTGCCTTGAATCATTAATTCTACCTTCGATTGCGTCAATTATTCTATCGGCTTGCCAGCCAACAATTGCATTAGCATACAGATCTAATGCTTCAGGTAGGTCAGAGTCTTTTGCTCCTGGTAGCCATACCCCAACAATACGTTTCCCTAATTTAAGGGCATATTCGATTTCCCAATTTACCCAATCACTTTTATGAGTATCGGCAGAAATTGGCACAATTATTGTGCTTGCCCAATTGATTCTCGGCGCCAAAATACCACTTTTGATATATTGCTCGTTATTAGCGTTATTCTGTTTATCATCGTTTATTGAACTGTCTCGGATTGTATAGCCCTTGCCAGCTAATAGTGTTGATAACTGTTTTAGTGAGTCGTTATCTTCATTGATATGGCTAATAAAAACGTTTCTAATTTCTCCACTCATGCTAATCCCCTTGGTTTTTTGAGAGACCCTTAATTTTTATTAAATAATTTCAATTCAAACTAAATGCCGATATTTAACATTAATTTAATTGGATAAACCATATATTTTTGAGATGCCTTTTTCAAAATCTGATTGACCTCCGTAACTGGGGTGTCTTACGTACTCGCAATTTATACCCAAACTAGTGAGACCTTTATAAGCGTCGTTACCAATAGCAACTATTTGTCTAGGTTGTAACCAGCTGATAAGCTCCTCTATGATAGATGTACATGCTTTTCTTTCTGCTGATGTATGGCAGCGATTCGAGAAAGGATCATCATTTTCATATGGATGAAATGGGAAGATATTCCATAAAAAAGGTGGATTAGGTAATTCTTCTAATTTTTTCCAAATGATACTTGCTGTTCTTTCTTTTACTAGAGGTCCTTTAGTAGCTTGATGTGCGAATGCACCAAGATATTGTTTACTCATTAGATGTAAGTGATATTCATCTGTAAGCGCAAGACCAGTTCTTCTGCCTCCTCGATAACCTAGATCACGTGCGAACCATATGGAATCGACCACGCCCTCTGTGGCGCGTAAATAACTAAGAAGATTATTTATGCGAATTTCAGGGGCATTTGCCATGTCAACAATATCGCACTTGTCAGTGTATGGATTAAACACTTGTGGCAAATTTATATCCAAAAGTTTTTTCAGAAAGATGTCTGGATTCATTGCGGGTCTTTTTCTAATTTAAATTCAAGAGTATGTGCTTCTAAATCTGCTAATACATAACCTTTGCGATGCTTTTTTAATTCATTAAACACTTTAAATCCATTAATAATTGCTTTTTCCCACTGCCATAGCGCACATCTCTGAACTTCGTAACCTTCAACAAATTTCTTAATTGATTTAAGTAAGTCGTATTCAACTTTTGTTGCATTTTTATATAGATTTAGCTTTAATCCATAACCAAAAACGAAAGTTGCAACACCTTCTTCAATCAGTATTGCTCTAGCGCCGTCTTGATTTTCATCTGTTTCCGATACACTTTTTCTCTTAAGGTGAAAGAGAGCACGTAAAACAGGTGACCAACCAAGATACACCGCAAATGCAATATGAAATACATCATGAAATCTATAGTCATCTTTGATCTGTTTATTATCTGTAAGCCGATCTCCTATAATTATCCCATTGCATTTTTGTATTACATAAGTTTTGTGATTAACTTTTTGCTCTTCGAAGTAAATTTTAAATTGCCTAGGTAATTGCTCATCGATTGGCATCAATGTATCAATAAGCGGAGCGTAGTTTTCGGCAATAGGCCATCTGCTAAAAATTTTTCTCAAGTTGTGGTAAGCGGCATCTTCTAATAAAACATCTACGGCATCTGCAGCGGCGACAATAGCTTTAAATATTTCTACTAGGTGGGCAGAAAGTAAGTCTCTGTTAGTTGTAAATTTCCCTGCATTAAAGTCTTTTACTAGATCACCTATTTTGCCTGCTAAATCTACTAAACATTTACCGAATTCTTCATCTGATACTTCACCATTACTGTGGGATTGAATATCTCCGAATGTTCCCCAATGTTTATGTTCAACTTCGTCCCAATCAGAGAATTCACGAAACATTCTTTGAGCTAACACTGTAATGTCTAGTCCTGCACGTGAGATGATAATTGCGAAATACCATAAAACATCCCCTAGCTCTTCTATAACTGCTTCATTATATTTAACGTCAGAAATGTTGTCGCGGCGCTTCTTTTTTAATTCACTTAATAAACTACCTACCTCACCAAATAAACCAAGCAACGGAGTCTCAAGACTATTTTTTGGCATTTTGTCAGTTTTGGCCGCTTCAGTTTGATAATCAAGCATTCCAATACTCCCTTTACTAATTGAGTTAGGGAGTTCCACAATCAATTCAAAGGGATCAACTAAATTTGACAAATATGCTCCTCAATTATTCTCGACAAAAATATCCAAACCAATTATCAATCATTATGAAAGGTTATGCAAAAGTCTACTTTATCGTTGCTTATTATTTCCTAATTTATCAGAACGCACAGCACACTCGTGGGAGTGCATTTCCGTACAAAATGAATTATTGTGTTTTTACTTAGACTGAATTCAGAAATAAAAAAAGCCCACATTTCTGTGAGCTTTTTTAATCAATACTGGTGGCCGGAGCGGGAATCGAACCTGCGACACGCGGATTTTCAATCCGCTGCTCTACCGACTGAGCTATCCGGCCATCATGCAAAAAACTGCATAACGATTTGCAAGTCGCGCATTATAGCAAACTTCACATAAATTTACACACCGCAACACGATTTAATTCAAACTAATGTAGTCATGTACGATTAGATGCTCTATAGTCAGCTTTATTAAAGATGTCATGCAGTTGAAGCAAAACGCTGTGAGTATGTTAAATGAAGTGGTTTGAAGATTTAAGTATTAAATTTAGCGCTATTAAAGTAGTACTTCAATGTTAAAAGGGGATTGATATGGGAATGTTTTCATTTATTAAAGATGCAGGCGAAAAATTATTTGGTATTGGCGAGGCAAAAGCTGCTGATGTTGTGGCAAAAAAAGACCCAACGCCTGTTAACGTAGATGCAGCAAATAAAGCGGCGGCCAATGCAATTGCTGGCTATGTGGCCAAAATGAATTTAACTGCGCGCGATTTAGACATTGGTTTTGATGGCGCATCGGGCACGGTGATTGTACAAGGCATGGCGGATACGCAAGAAATTAAAGAAAAGATTTTACTTTGCTGCGGCAACGTAGCTGGCGTTGAGCATGTGCAAGATCAATTAGGCGTGATTGAGTCAGAGGCTGAGCCGCAATTTTATACGGTGGTGCGCGGCGATACTTTATCTAAAATTGCCAAAGATTTTTATGGCAATGCTAATGCGTATATGGGTATTTTCGAGGCGAACAAACCAATGCTTGGCCATCCTGATAAAATTTACCCAGGCCAAATGCTACGCATTCCACCACAGTAATTCTTTACATAATAATTTAATTTTCAACAAGGGAGTTTTACCATGAACACATTTTTACGCGCACTATTAACAGGTGTTTTTGCATTAACATTAGTTGCTGGTTGCAGCAAATCTGACGACGCAGTAGACAATATGAAAGAAGAGATGGGCGAAGCAGTAGATGCAACCAAAGAGGCGGCTGGTGCAGTAGCTGAAGAAACAAAAGAAGCGGTAACGGATGCGGCAAGCGATGCAGCTGAAGCGACTTCTGAAGCGGTTGCTGAAGCAAAAGAAGAAGCGGGCGATGCAGTGCAAGCGGCAAAAGATGCGGCGGCTGAAGCGGCTAAATAATTAAATATAGACTGAAAATTAACCCGCAAAGCTGAAAAGTTTTGCGGGTTTTTCATTTAAACTAATTGGCATGAATATTTTTAATATATTGCCTTTAGACAACAGCTTAAAAGCTGACTTAACCCATAAAATCAATCAAAAAACCAAGCCGCTGGGTGCGCTTGGCAAATTAGAAGCCTTAGCATTGCAGATTGGGCAAATTCAACACACATTAACGCCACAATTAAATCAGCCAACTTTACTGGTTTTTGCTGGCGATCATGGCATTACGCAAAGCAATGTCAGCCCTTATCCACAAAGTGTCACCGCGCAAATGGTGCTGAATTTTTTGCAAGGAACCGCTGCGATTAATGTGTTTGCCAAGCAAAACCACATGAAATTGCGTGTGATTGATGCAGGAGTTAACCATGTTTTCGATGCAAAAAATGTGTTAACTAATGCATTGATTGATGCAAAAATCGACTTTGGTACACGCAATTTTTTAAGCCAGCCAGCGATGTCATTAAACCAATGTGAGCAAGCACTTACTTTTGGTGCAACGCTTGCCAAAAAAGAAACTGATGCTGGTTGCAATATTATCGGTTTTGGCGAAATGGGGATTGGCAACACATCATCTGCCAGCTGTTTAATGAGCGTATTGTGCGGTATGCCAATTGAGCAATGCGTGGGGCGCGGCACAGGTTTAGATGATGCAGGTTTAGCGCACAAAACGTTTATTTTAAAACAAGCGATTGCACATCATGCACTTAATGGCTTGGATGCGATTGAGGCTTTGGCCACCTTTGGTGGCTTTGAAATTGCCATGATGGTGGGTGCAATGTTAGGCGCTGCTGAGCAAAAAGCAGTGTTACTGATTGATGGGTTTATTGCCAGCGCGGCTTTACTGGTGGCTTATAAAATGCAGCCAAATATTTTGGATTATTGCATCTTCGCCCATTGCTCAAACGAGCAAGCGCATCAAAAACTATTAGCCTATTTACAAGTTAAACCTTTGCTAGATTTAGATTTACGCTTAGGTGAAGGAACGGGCGCCGCACTTGCCTACCCGCTTTTACAAGCCGCCGTTAATTTTTTAAATGATATGGCAAGCTTTGAAAGCGCAGGCGTTAGTCAGGCAGTTGATGCTGCTAGAGTGAATTAAAGATGCGCAAAGAATGGCAATATTTTTTACTGGCCGTGGGATTTTTTACGCGCATACCTGTGCCCAGCTTTCACGATTTTCAAGAATCGAATTTAAATCATGCTAGTAAGTATTTTCCTTTAATCGGCATATTGGTTGGGCTGATTGGCGCGATTGTGTTTTATTGCGCGTACTTGTTTTTGCCTTTGGCAATTGCCGTTCTGGCCAGCATGTCTGCCACCATTTATGCAACTGGCGCCTTTCATGAAGATGGCTTGGCCGACAGTGCAGACGGACTTGGTGGCGGTTGGGATAAAGATAAAATCATCAGCATTATGCAAGATTCAAGGCTGGGCACTTATGGCGCAGTAGCGTTATTTTTGATGCTGTTTACAAAATTCCAAACGCTTAACGCATTAAATTACTTTTTAATTCCAATCGCGCTGATTACAGGCCATGCGCTAAGCCGTTTAAGCGCAGTGTGGATGA
>JAKFVB010000030.1 GCA_021732405.1 Methylotenera sp. | reverse complement strand
GATGAGTTACAAAATTTACCTGCCGAAATACTGTTAAGTCGGTTATTTGCTGAAGAAAATGTACGCTTATTTGAGCCAAAACCAACACAATTTTACTGTAGTTGTAATCAATCCAGCGTGGCAAGTATGTTGCGCATGCTGGGCGAAGAAGAGCTAAACAGCATATTGGCGGAGCTTGGTAAAATTGAAGTGAATTGCGATTTTTGCAATAAACACTATTTATTTGATGCGGTAGATACGGCGGCTTTATTGGCGACTGAAGCAAGTGTCAATATCAGTACTGCCAAACATTAATACTTATTTTCAGTCAAAAAAATGTGTTAACTATTTTGCCGCTTGCGTTCAAACAAGCAAATTGCGGCGGCGGCGGCGGCATTCAGCGACTCTACCGCCAAGTTACTCTGGCTCATAGGAATGCTGATTTTATGTGTACAATTTGCGATGGTTTTTTCACGCAAGCCTGCGCCCTCATTGCCCATTACAAAAGCCGTTGCTTGGCTTAAATGTTGGCTATAAAGCGATTCACCATCCATCGTTGTTGCATAGCTATTACCGTTAAAGTTTTGTAATTGTGCAACCAAATCAGTGTTTTCAATAATCGGCAAAACAAACTGTGCACCCTGCCCACCGCGTAAAGCTTTGGGTGACCATGCATCGGTGCAGCCTTTGCTTAAATAAACCGCCTGCACGCCCGCCGCCGCCGCGGTGCGCAGCATGCTGCCCAAATTACCGGGGTCTTGAATATCTTCTAGCATTAATACGAATTCTGGCGTATCGGGTAAATCTATCACAGGCGTTTTCACCACCGCCAAAATGCCTGTACTGCTAGCCACTGGCGTTAGCTCTGCAAACATTAGCGTGGGGAACATAATCGTGCTCACATGCTCAAGCTGCTGCATCAAATTGCTGGCTTCTAGCGTACTTTTTCCCTCTGGAATAATGATTAAGTCTGGCTCGCCAAATACTTGCAAATAGGCCTCAATCAGATGCACCCCATCTAGTAATGTTTTGCCTTCTGCTTTTCTTTCGCGTGAGTTATCGGCTAGTTTTTTTTGGTATTTAAAAATAGGGTTATCGCGCGAGGTTATGTGTTTAAAGCTCATAGGAATAAATACTTAAAAAGTTGACATTATCGTTTACAAAACTTAATGCATTTTAACCCAAAGCATCTTGTTAACTCTGCTTATTAAGCGTAAATTATTTTTGCGTTATATCCCTTTAAAAATCAACAGTGAGGAGATTAATATGTCATTAACAAAACGTTCGGTAGCAGAATTAATTGGTACTTTTTGGCTGGTGCTAGGTGGTTGCGGTAGCGCAGTATTAGCCGCGCATTTTCACGATGTTGGCATTGGATTATTAGGCGTTTCTCTCGCTTTTGGTTTTACAGTGGTCACTATGGCGTACGCAATTGGGCATATCTCGGGTTGCCATCTTAACCCTGCGGTTTCAATTGGTTTAGTGGTTGGCAAACGGTTCAGCAGTGCCGATTTGCCCGCCTACATTGCCGCGCAAGTAGTCGGCGCAACGTTGGCGGCCGCGCTTATATACTTTATTGCAACAGGCCACGCAGGCTTTGAAATTAGCAGCGGATTAGCGGCAAACGGCTATGGCGAACGCTCACCAGGCGCATACTCTTTATTAACCTGCCTGACTATCGAAGTGGTGATGACCGCAATATTCTTATTCATCATCATGGGCGCAACCGATAAGCGCGCGCCAGCAGGTTTAGCCCCGTTAGCAATCGGCTTAACACTTACCTTAATTCACCTGATTAGCATCCCCGTTACCAATACCTCTGTTAACCCAGCACGTAGTACTGGCCCAGCGCTTATTCAAGGTGGCTGGGCGCTAGATCAACTTTGGTCATTTTGGTTAGCCCCTATTGTTGGCGGGGTAATTGGTGCCTTGCTGTATAACTTTGTGAATGAAGATTAATTAAAGGTCATTCATATCAACCTTAAACCGTCATTCCCGCACTGGTGGGAATGACGGTTTAAGGTGTTTTATTTGTATAATCCACACATGGCTAAAAAACTCGATTTAGAACGTATTCTCAGCAAGCAAGGTTTCGGCACCCGCAAACAATGCCGCATCATGATTATCAATGAAGAAATCACGGTGAATGATGAGTTGTGTGATGACCCAGATGCGCAATTTGACCTTGAAAATTTAAGTTTCACAGTCAAAGGCGAGGCATGGGATTACCGCGAGAAATCTTATTTGATGTTGCACAAACCCAGCAATTACGAATGCTCACACAAAACCCAGCATCACCCGACGATTTATAGTTTATTGCCGCATCCATTGGTTGTTCGCGATGTGCAATGTATCGGCAGGCTAGATGAAGACACTACTGGCTTAATACTCATTTCAGACGATGGCCAGTTTATCCACCGCATGAGCTCACCCAAACATAAAGTACCCAAAATATACGAAGTGACTTGCAAACACGCCGTTAGTGATGAGCAAATTACGCATATTTTAAAAGGCGTACAGCTAATCGATGAAGACGCGCCAATCGCCGCCTTAGCCTGCGAAAGAATCACTGAAAACGTGATTCACATGACCTTAGCCGAAGGTAAATACCACCAAGTAAAACGCATGGTCGCGGCAATTAGCAACCGTGTAGAAGCCTTAAAACGGATTCAGATTGGCGAATTAAAATTGCCTGATGATTTAAAAGTTGGGGAATGGAAGTGGTTAAGTGAAACTGATATGCTGTTGCTTAGTACAAAGTAGAATGTTTTTAATTATTAGAAAATGGAGCATTTATGGCAAAGATAATTGTTGTACAAAGGGAGTACGAAGCTACGTTAAAAGCATTCAAGGTTGAACGTGAGTACGAAGCAGACATACTGGTATATGTTGTAAAGAATGAATATGACGCAAATAGTGATTTCAAATGGTTTTATGTTGATAGAGAATATGAAGCAACTACTAAAATTTTTTGGGTTGGTCGCGAGTATGAGGCTCAATTAAAAGTCTTTTTTGTAGACAGAGAATATGAGGCAAAATGGAAAAAGAGCAACAACTTTCAAAATAGATTGTAGCAATGTGGGAAGCTCGAATAAATACAACTACTGCCTGCTTTAATGAAAATAGAGAAGCAGGAATTATGATTTGCGGGATTAACTGGGGCGGCTCACCTGATGCTCCAGCTAATCAAGAAATAGCTAGTTTCTTTTCTGACATAACTGTTAACAATTATCCTTACCGTAACCGTTTACTTAAGTGGTTTGAATTACTTGGTCATCCATTAAGTGTTAGGTCTGATACAGTAAGTGAATTTGAAAGGTCAATAATTCAGACCAACTGGTTAAGTAGCCAATCGCCAAATATGAGTGGAAAGTTAATCATCTCTGAATGCATAAATGAATGGGATAATTTTGAATATCACTTACAACAACTCAAGCCAAAAATAATTATTTTTTCAAGCGTATCTCTTTTGGAAGCCCTTAATTCAGAGAAATGCATTGAAAGCGCTAACGCTTTGCTTGGCCCATCAGAAAAACCTATTTATTATAAAAAAACTGTTTACAGTAACGGCAAGAGTCTTAAACGTTTTAGAGTTGGTTCTCAAAAATTTCAAAGTACAAATGTAATTGCCCTGCCGCATCCAACTGGTTCTATTGGCTTAAGCAATGAATACATTAAAGCTTTTGAACCAGAAATATCACTAATTATTGAAGAATATAAAAATCATCGTCAGTTTATTTCATAACGAACTAATAACTATTTTTTATTTTTAATAAGCACAACGTATAATACATCCACCCTGCAAAAACCAATCTGTGCAGCGGCCATATTTTTATTTCCCCCATATTTGTTTGTCTTGATTGGTGTTGTTAACAATAACAACAGGCCAACTTTAGTTTTTTGAAAGTTTTACTTTGTCTATTGAAACAACCCCACCCCTTAACTTTAACCAGTTAGGCTTAGCCGAACCTATTCTGCGCGCGATTGCAGACGCAGGTTATACCACCCCAACCCCTATTCAAGCCAAAGCCATACCTGTCGTATTAGACGGTGGTGATTTGCTGGCTGGTGCACAAACTGGTACGGGCAAAACCGCTGGTTTTACTTTGCCTTTGCTGCACTTGCTACATTCAAAACCCAAGCAAAATAAGGCAGGCCAGCCGCGCTGCTTAATGCTAACGCCAACGCGTGAACTAGCGGCACAGATTGAAGAATCGGTTAAAACGTATGGCAAATACTTACAATTAAAATCGTTTGTAGTGTTTGGCGGCGTGAATATTAATCCGCAGATTAATCGTCTTTCTAAGCCAATCGATATCTTGGTGGCCACACCTGGCCGTTTGCTGGATTTAGCCAATCAGCGCAAAGTGGATTTATCGGCAGTCGAATTTTTGGTGTTAGATGAAGCCGACCGTATGTTGGATATGGGCTTTATTCGCGATATTAAAAAGCTATTGGCGATGTTGCCCAAGCAGCGGCAGAACTTGCTGTTCTCTGCCACGTTCTCAGACGAAATTAAGCAATTAGCAGATGGATTGTTGCACAAGCCTGGCTTTATTGAAGTGGCGCGCCGCAATACCGCATCTGAAATGGTTGAGCAAACTGTGCATTTGGTAAAACAAGCGCATAAATCTAGCCTATTAAGTTACTTGATTAAAACCAATAATTGGCAGCAAGTGTTGGTATTTACCCGCACCAAACATGGCGCGAACCGTTTGGCTGAAAAGTTGATTAAAGATGGCATTCCTGCCGCGGCGATTCATGGCAATAAAAGCCAAGGTGCGCGCACCAGAGCGTTGGCCGAGTTTAAAAATGGCGATATTCCTGTTTTAGTGGCGACTGATATTGCTGCACGCGGCTTAGATATTGACCAATTGCCGCAAGTGGTGAACTTTGAATTGCCGAACGTGCCAGAAGATTATGTGCATCGTATTGGTCGTACTGGTCGCGCAGGCAGTAGCGGCGCTGCGATTTCTTTGGTGGATTTTGAAGAAGCGAAATATTTAAAAGATATTGAAAAACTGATTAAGCGTGAGATTCCAAAAGTGTCTGTTGAGGGTTTTGTGCCGCCGACAAAGATAGAGCCAGAAGCACCACGCGGACCTAGAAATCAGCCACCTAAAGCAAAACAAGCAAGCCGCCCACAAGGCAATGGCCAAAAGCCTGCACAGGGTAAACCGCAAGCTAAAAAGCCAGCACCGCAAAAGCCTTTTCAGAACATGAATCAGCCGAATACAAACAAACCAGTGCATCATAGTGGTAATCGCGGGCGCTAAACTTAACACGTTAAAAGTGCCGAAAATTATTGGATGCGTGACGCCTAATGATGAAGAAAGATGTATTTTAAAAAATGAAAATCTGGGTGGACGCGGACGCTTGTCCAGTCGTGATTAAAGAGATTCTTTATCGTGCAGCCATGCGCACAGGCATTAACACCACTTTAGTTGCGAATGCATTTTTGCGTGTGCCGCCCTCAGCGCATATTCGCGCGGTGCAAGTAGATAAAGGCTTTGATGTGGCTGACAATTACATTGTACAAGCTTTGCAGGCTGGCGATTTAGTCATTACGGCAGATATTCCATTAGCGTCTCTTGTGATTACAAAAGGCGCGCATGCGCTTAATCCGCGCGGTGAACTCTATTCTAGCGCCAATATTGCAGAGCGTTTAGCCATGCGCGATATGATGGACGAACTACGCAGCCAAGGTGCAGAAATTGGTGGGCCTGCCACTTTTAATCAGGCAGACAGGCAAGCATTTGCGGCGGAACTAGACAGATTTATCGCACGTCATACTAAAAATAAATAGGATTTGATACATGCAAAAATGGTTATGGATTATTTTATGTTTTAGTCTGCTTAGCTGCTCAGAGCAGCAAGACAATGTGAAAGTGGTGCAAAATATTGATGCTAATCAATATTTGGGAACATGGTATGAAATCGTGCGGCTGGATCACAGCTTTGAGCGTAATTTACAAAACGTGACTGCGCAATATATCAAAAATGAAGATGGCACGATTAAGGTGATTAACCGCGGCTTTAACCGCAAAAAAAATGAATGGAAAGAAGCCGAAGGCAAAGCACGTTTTGTTGATGCTGCTAACCCAGATGGCACTTACAGCGGCAAATTAGAAGTATCGTTTTTTGGCCCGTTTTACGCACCATATAACATAATTGAGCTAGATAAGCCCTATTACAATTACGTGATGGTAACTAGTGGCAAGGATTATTTATGGATATTATCGCGTACACCACAATTGGGCTACCCAATTAAACAGCACTTGATTGCGCGCGCAAAAGAGCTGGGCTTTGCAACCGATGATTTGATTTACGTGCCGCAAACCACTGAAATTATCAACTATAAAGCTGGGCCGCATGTTGAATAAATTGGTCTAAAGATTGCGTGAAGAAAAAAGCCGTTTAGTTTGCACTAAACGGCTTTTGAATGTTAATGCGTTTGAATGATTAACTTCTCACCTCTAAGCCATTTTTAACAGATTTAACACCCTCTACTTTTGAAACGACTTCTTCGGCTTTCATTTTAGCGGCCGCGTTATCCACAAAACCACTTAAAATCACTTCGCCATCACGCGTTTCAACGCTAATTTGTAGGCTTTTTAAATCAGTTGTGCCTAAAATTTCAGCCTTAGCCTTTGCAGTAATAATGCTGTCATCAATCACATCACCAACTGTTCTTTTTTCAGTTTCAGGCGATTCAGCAACAACCATTGCATCGCCCTCATTAGTAGGAACTGCTTGGGCAGAATCAGTTGAGCTTGCTTCATTCACATCGACATTCGATTTAGCAACTACTGGCCAAGCGCCTGTTTTAAAGTAAACATATTCATCTTGGTCAATATAGCCATCGCGGTTTGCGTCGGCCTTTGCAAAAGTAGTTTTATTAAACGCTTTGCCTTTTGATGCCTCGTTTGGCAGCAATAAACCGTTACCTGTACTATCCAAAGCCGCAAACTCAACCGCTAGCGGTGATTGCCATCTGGCGTTGTTATAAATATCTGTGGTGACTTCTGCAAAAACAGTGTTTGCTGCTGTGCCCAATGTAACCGAGCCAAGCGCAAAAGTGATTGCAATAGCTAGAGGTTTAAACGTATTTTTCATGTTGGTTTTCATCATATTGCTCCTATTTAGTTGTGCAAAAATTCAATATTAACTTTTAACAACTAAGCTATTTTTAACTGATTTAACGCCCTCAATTTTTGAAACAATTGTTTCAGCTTTTACTCTTGAAAGTTCATCATCCACAAAGCCGCTTAAAATCACATCGCCCTTGTAAGTTTTAACGCTAATTTGCAAACTTTTTAGATTTTTTTCAGCCAACAACTCTGCCTTGGCTTTAGAGGTAATCACACTATCAGAGGCTACTCTTTTCACCACTTTTTGCTGTGATGCCGATTTGTAATTGGCGTATTCTTCTTGATTCAGCGTGTCATTACGGTCGATATCAGCACTTTCAAAATGTTTTGCAGTGAATAATTTATCTTTTGCTGCTTCAATACGTGTTAAGTTTTGGTTGCTGTTAGTATCTAATTTATTAAATTCTGCTACTAACGGCGCTTGATTTTCTTGTACTGTTTCAGCATCGTATGCAAGTGCTTGCATGTTGGTGGCGCCAAAAGCCAGCGCAATTGCGAATGTTGCAGATTTTAAAGGTGTTGTGATGTTCATGGTAAAGCTCCTCATAAGTTAAGTTAAGAGGCAATACCAAACATTGATTGAATGATTTTGCCATGAGTGCATGTTACGCACTTGGCAAAATCAAAAAAGCCCAGCTTTGACTGATTATGCTGTCAGAAACAGACTACAGCTGGGCTAAAATTTTGAAGTAAAAACAACTAAATGGCCGCAATATCCAACGGAATTAAAGCACGAATAAGCACGCCTTTTTCTGGCTCGCTCATCATTTCAAAATGCCCGCCAATTGCCAACACGCGGTGACGCATGCCAGATAAGCCATGGGTATTGCCGTCTAGCGCATTCAGATCTACGCCAATGCCGTTATCTTCTATTTCCAGTTTTAAATAATGGGTATCAACCATAATATCCACTGCGATAGCGGTTGCTTTTGCATACTTGTTTGCATTATTCAAGGTCTCTTGCACAATGCGATACGCCACCAAGCTAATTGTTTCGTTGAGTTTAGTATTTTCATCAGGCAAATTTAACCTTAATTGCCACTGGTTACGCTCAGCCGCATCGTTAATCAGCGATTGCAATGCAGGCCAAAAACCAAATGTAGACAACATCGATGGATGCAGTTCTTGCACAATATGACGCTGATATTGAATGCCTTGATCGACATAGCTGCTGGTTTTACGCAACTTATCCACCACTTCAGTCGACACATCGGGGGCAACAGCTTTCATCTTTTTCATCACCCAAGCAATATCCATTTTGGTTGCAGTAAAAATTGAGCCTAATTCATCATGCAACTCGCGTGATAACTTTTGCCGCTCTCTTTCTACGTCTGCCTGGTAATCTAATGCCAGGCTGCGCAGTAATTTAGTTTGCTGCTGTAGTTTTTCTTCATACACTGCATTTTCCCTTTGTACGCGCAACTGCAGATCGCTCTTAATGGCAATCTCTGCCAGTAATTGCTTAATCACCAATACAACCAACCATATGAGGATTAAAGCGCCAGCAAAAATCGAAATGCGTGCAATTAAAATGGTGCCTAAACGCGCCTTAATTTTTGCGTTCAAACTATCGTTTTGTTTTTTAATCAGAGAGTTGGTGTGATCGATGAATTTCTTCATTTCAACCAAACCCTCATCCAGATTCACCACCTGCCTTGCCTCTTGCTCGTTGCCCGATTTAACTAAGTTAATGGTAACTTTCATTTCTGCTGCTTTGGATTCTAAACTGGCATAAATAATTTTCACCCATTCGCGGCCTCTTATTTCTTCTTCGCCCACCGATGTGCGAATCACCAAGTTTTCAATTTGTCTGATATTTTCTCTGGCCTCATTTAATGCATCATTAAATGGCGCAATATAATCCATTCTACTGGTGTAAAGGTATCCACGCTGCGCGCTTTCGGCTTTGTATAAATTGGTTTTTAAATCATGTAATAGAACAATGTTTGATCGCACTTGGCCAATCACGACATCTTGTCGGCCAATCGATAGTATCCAGTTGTCGCTGTATAAAACCGATATCATCGTAATAAGCAAAGCCACTGCAAGCATGGCTATTGTGTGGCCGCCCAGCAAAGTAATCAGCCGCTCAAAACCACGCCAGCAACGGTCAATCATCTTCTTGGTTTTTTCTACTACTATGTGGGTAAAATTTTGCAGATTTTCATTCAAAACGTGTAATCACTTTCTGACATCAAAATCAGATTATAGCTTCTAAAGCAGCTACTTGCGGCTGAGCCATAATACTAATGGCAATTATTTTACATTTATTATTACATTCCCATTAAGGACTAATCATGCTGTATTACGCACTCGTTTTTTTCGTTATCGCCATTGTTGCAGGTTTATTAGGATTTAAAGGTGTGGAATCTGGCGCGACCAAAATCGCAAAATTTTTCTTCTTTATTTTTATTGTATTGGCCTTACTGGTTGTTGGCGCCGCAGTGCTGGGCATTAAGATGATATTTTAATGAATCAAATGCTCTGTCAGCGCATTCTGACAGCAGTTTCAGAAAAAAGCCGCTGATTGTAAATAAGCCGCCTGCGTATAGTTGCAACTGTGCATTTGCATTTGTTATTACACGTACTTAATTAGGAGATTCAAGATGCTGCATTACACCGTTGTATTTTTTGTTATCGCAATTATTGCCGCAGTGTTTGGTTTTGGCGGCATCTCTGCTGGCGCGACTGAAATTGCAAAAATCTTATTTTTTGTGTTTTTAATTGTGACCATCATTTCTTTCTTAATGGGTAGAAAACGTTAATTTTTTCGACCATTTTAATGGTTAACTATTTTTAATTGATATAAAGGAATTCACCATGTTTAGCTCAAACAAACAAGAAGATTTAAAAGATAAAGTGACGCATTTAACTGAAAATGTAAAAGACAATGTTGGCGATGTTGCCAGCGATGTAAGACATAGTGCCGAAAAAATTGGCCAAAACTTACAACAAAAAACCACAGAAACCAAACACGAAGCGATGAACGTGATTGACAGTTTAAAATCGTTAATTAATCAATACACAAGCTCTAGCAATGTGTCTGATATTAAAAATCAGATTTTAGACAAAGCCTATGAATTAAAAGGCACGGTTCAAGATGAAGTTTCGCACGCTTACAGCACTGGCAAAGAGCGCACCGTGCAAACAGTGCAAGAAAAACCATTGCTTAGCCTAGGTTTAGCGATTGGTGCTGGCGTGTTGTTAGGTTATATTTTAGGTTCTAAGCAATCTTCTAAATAATCTACACAACCCGAGACTTAACCATGTTAAAAACTGCGCTTAAATTGATTGCTCAATTACTCATCACCAAATTTATACGTAATCGTGTAGAGGAGCACATGAGTCAAAATAGTGAGAATCATTTTGGCGCAGTCAAAAAGAGTATGGCGGCGTTGCTAGAAAGCCACGCCGTCCTCTTTAAAAGCCAGTTTCATCATGATGTAAAACGTATGGTGAATAGTTTTTTAGGTTTTATGTTTATTTTGCTTGCGACTATTTGTACTGGCTTAACAGGCTTAATGTGGTTATTCGCAACCGCTTGGAACAGTGAAAACCGCGATATTATTTTAGGAACCACCATGATTTTACCCATTATTTTAAGCATTATTGTGTATCTCGTTATACGTCAATCTTGGAAAAAACAACCGCTGTTACAGCAATCTATGGTACAAATTGAACAAGATTGGCAAGTGTTCAAAAACGGCTTAGATGGAACAGCCGATACATCAGAAGAAGCCAATCGCTAATCTTTTCTTAACGAGTTTAATCACATGAAAAACGTTTTATTGGTCGATGATCACAGCATTGTGCGTCAGGGCTTAAAAAATTTAATCGCACTAGAATCTGATTTAACCGTCACAGGTGAAGCGGGTTCTGGCTTAGAAGCGATTAATTTAGTGCGTAAAAATCAATATGATATTGTGGTGTTAGATATTTCGATGCCTGATAAAAATGGTGTTGATACCTTACATGATTTAAAACATGTCTCCCCTGACCTGCCCGTGCTGATATTAAGCGGTTACGCTGAAGCGCAGTATGCACTGAATTTGATTCGCAACGGTTGCAAGGGCTATTTGTCGAAAGATGCCGATTCAGATGAAATCATTAAGGCCATCAGAACAATTGCCAATGGCAAACGCTACATATCGGCTGAATTAGCCGAATTAATGAGCGAGCAGCTTAGCCACCCTACCGAAAAACAATTGCACGAAACCTTAAGCGATCGCGAATTTCAGGTATTTTTTAAGCTGGCAGGTGGTTTAAGTGCCACGGAAATCGGTACCGAGCTCAATATTAGCGTTAAAACGGTCAGCACGTATCGCTCACGTATTTTAGAAAAAATGAGCCTTAAAACCAATGCAGACTTAACCTATTATGCGATTAAAAATGGGTTAATCACTTAATGCATTCAAATCGACCATCTGTAGCCGCTTGTCAGACAAAGCCCGATATTTTTAATGTTGACAGTCGCTTACAATATGGTTTACATAAACAATCTTTGTCAGTAATGCATAAAATGTCCGTTTTTGAAAACAATGTTTCGAATAAATCTGCTTCTAGTAAAAGCAGATTATTGCAACCAGAACCCATGAAAATGCTGTTGGTAGAAGACTCGACTTTACTGCGCGAAGTGTTGTTTGAAACGATTAATAACCTGAGCAACGTGAGTGTGACTGGCACTGCCGCCACGCGACGCAAAGCGATTCATTTATTAGATGAAACACAGTTTGATATTTTGCTATTAGACATTGAATTGGCAGAGGGCAACGGTTTTGAAGTGATTCAGCATATTCAAAAACAAGATTATCCGTTTAAACAACCCATCCTCATCATGCTCACCAATCATGCTCACCCGCACTATCGTAGTCTGGCCAAAAGCTTAGGCGTGCACTACTTTTTTGATAAATCGATGGATTTTGACTTGGCGATTGAAGCCATAGAGTTAGAAGCCAATCGCTTTTCAAACGCTCAACATTAATGCCGTGTTAGCGCATGTTTACACTCCAAACATGGGAACTCACTAGCTACATTGTTACTGCTTTTGGTTTGCCTTTGGGTATTTTTGCTTTTATTTGGCAGCAACGCAAAGAGCGCGAAAACGAAGAAGAAGCGGTTTATCAGCTACTTTCTGACGCTTACACCGATTTTTTAATGCTGGTGATGCAAAACGCCGATCTTAAATTACGTTCTCAATGCGAAATTAGAGATTTAAGCGAAGAACAGCGCGAACGCACTCAAGTGATGTTTGAAATATTGATCTCATTATTTGAGCGTGCATATTTATTGGCGTATGAAGACAATATGTCAGGCAAACAACTGCGCAGATGGGCATCTTGGGACGACTATATGCGTGAATGGTGTCAGCGTGATGACTTTAGATTGACCCTGCCGCGTTTATTGCAGGGTGAAGACGCAGATTTTGCCAGCTATATACAAAAAATCGCAAGTGAAAAGCATATTAAGTAAAAAAATATCAAGTGAAGAAATATTAAGTGAAGTGGTCACCAAACCCAAATAACAACGATTGGAAACTGCATGAATATTTATGAAGCATTAAGAGAAAGCCACGACGAACAAAGAAAGCTTTGCGCAGAACTATTAGCCAGCGAACCCAACGCGCCATTACGTAAGCAAATGTTTAAATCGTTAAAAGTAGAGCTTGAAGCGCACGCCGCTGCTGAAGAACGTTTTTTGTACTGCCCGATTATGATGGAAGATGCCGGCCTTTCCATATCGCGTCACGCCCTAGCAGAGCATCATGAAATGGAAGAATTGATGGAAGAACTGACCACCAATGACCCCACCGTGCAAGGCTGGTTAACCCGCGCTAAAGCCTTATGCGAAAAAGTAAATCACCATTTAGACGAAGAAGAAAAAGCATTTTTTCAATTGTCTGGCAAATTGCTGAGTGATAAACAAAAAAATAGTTTAGCGACCGATTATTTGGCGGATTTTAAGCGCATGAAAATTAAATACAGCAGCTAAACTTAACACATTTTTTGGGTGAAATTTTTGGTTAAGTCATGGTGAAAAACGTCTTTCAATCTTGCGGCAATGGCTGGAAAACAGCTGCCAGATTATTTGTAACGACTTGGTTTTTGATTGGCGGTGTGATGCACTTTGCTAATCCTGAACCATTTTTGCGCATCATGCCGCCGTATATTCCCTACCATTTAGCCTGTGTTTATATCAGCGGCGGGTTTGAATTACTGGGCGCGATTGGCTTATGGATTAAGCCTGTGAGAAGTTTGGCGGGTTATGGATTAATGTTGCTCACCACTATCGTCACGTTGGCAAATGTGCACATGTACCAACATCCCGATTTATTTCCCAGCATTCCAGAGTGGCTATTAGTTGTGCGTTTTCCTATACAAGCGGCTTTAATTTGGCTTATTTGGTGGTGCTCAAGGCCAAATAAGCCAAGCGGCAATTTTGTCAATATTAAGCTACCAATTAATTAAACTCAGATAGTCAAAAAACCACCGTCATCCTCGCGCAAGCGGAGATTCACCTTTGTTTTTTGAAAATGGATTCCCGCTTTTACGGGAATGACGAAACTTAAAGATTTGTTATTCATTTACTTAACAACTTTTACTTGGCAACTTTACTCAGCTTAAATCCTGCCTTTTTAAACGCTTCAATCAACCCTGTTTTACCTGCCAAATGCGATGCGCCAACGGCGATGAATACTGGCTTTTGATTCGCTACTTTAATACTGCCATCTGCCATCACCACATTGCGTTCATCTAATAATTTAGTCTTCATTTTTGCCCAAATTGGTTTGGGTAACATGCCGCCTGTGATTTTTTCATCCAACGCTGATATTTTGTCTGAATCGCCATCTAAGTAAGCAGCGATTAATCGCTCAAAATCCGCTTCTTTTTGTTCTTGCGTGCGCTTTAAAACCGCACGCAACATCACTAATTGCTCTTCACGACTAAAATCATCCATCACACCAAAATGCGCTTTACTACTCTCTAAACCCTCAACATCTTTTAACAAATCTTCTGAAGTAGTCATCAAAATATTATCCTGCGCAAAAGGTGTTTGCGGCTTGGGTAAATCAAACACCACAGCCAACAGCCAAGGCTTCATCTGCATTGCCGCATCCAAATGCATCACATGAAAATCCGCCAATTCACGCACTTGGTCAAGTTCCTGCTCAGTTAACATTTCGCGCAAAGTAGCGTCTCTCATCATCAACACAGTCGGGTCATTGTTATCCTGCTTGGTTTCCATCACAAACGTATCCACGCTTTTCAGCGCATCAATAACGCTGGGCGAAAAATTAGTAATGCGATTATCGTCGGTATGCATCGTGCCAAATAGGTAACTCACAATACCAGTCGGCGATTCCAACTTCCAAAATAAGCCTTTTTCGGTGGCTTGGGCGATAACGGACACACTGAATACTAGACTGGCAACGATAATTTTTGCTGTTGATTGAAAGCTGAACATGGTAACCCTTAAGTTAAAACACTTTCTAAAGACTTTCAAATAACATATTTGGTTCAGATTCGCGATGTTTGTACAAAATCGATACAAAAATACGGTTAAGTTCACGCTTTTTAGCCCATAAAAAGTTGTTAGTTTTGGTATTGGCATACTTAAGAGCTATTTAATACGGGCCGGCCTTGCCGCATTTTTCATATTGTTAAACGATTTAGGCAAGCCACCATATTTCTTAGCAGGCAAAGGCTGTTTCGATTTAAACGTACTACCATCTGACTGACGAATAGCACCCATTACGGCCGGCTGAAACGCGGGCACTAAATGCTTTTTACTATTGCCAATCAAATCCTCACGGCCCATTTTCTTCAAGGCTTCACGCAACATCGGCCAGTTAGCAGGGTCGTGATAGCGAATAAAGGCTTTGTGCAATTTGCGTTGCAAGCCATTTTTTGGGATTGGCACATCATCAGAATCGGCAGTTACCTTACGCAATGGATTTTTGCCACTGTGGTACATCGCAGTCGCCATTGCCATTGGCGTTGGCGTAAAGTTTTGCACTTGGTCTAACCTAAATTCGTATTTTTTTAACCACAGCGCAAGGTTAAGCATGTCTTCATCGGTGGTGCCTGGATGCGCCGCAATAAAATACGGAATCAAATACTGCTTTTTACCCGCCTCTGCGCTGAATTTTTCAAACATGGCTTTAAATTCATCATACGCGCCCATGCCTGGCTTCATCATTTTGCTCAGCACATTTTCCTCTGAGTGCTCTGGCGCGATTTTTAAATAACCGCCAACGTGATGCTGTACTAATTCTTTGACATACTCTGGCGATTTCACCGCCAGATCGTAGCGCAAGCCACTACTGACCAGGATTTTTTTAACACCTTTAATCGCGCGTGCTTTGCGGTATAACTGAATCAACGCACTATGATCTGTATTCAAGTTCTCACAAATGCCAGGATAAACGCATGAAAGTTTTCGGCACGATTGCTCAATTTTTTCCGATTTGCAGGCGATGCGGTACATATTCGCCGTTGGTCCGCCAAGGTCAGAGATCACGCCCGTAAAGCCATCGACTTTGTCGCGAATCTCTTCGACTTCTTTCAAAATCGATTCTTCACTGCGGCTTTGAATGATGCGGCCCTCATGTTCCGTAATGCTGCAGAACGTACAGCCGCCAAAACAGCCGCGCATGATATTGACTGAGAAACGAATCATCTCCCATGCTGGGATTTTGGCGTTTTTATAGATGGGATGCGGCGCGCGCGCATAGGGCATGTCGTAAACGTAATCCATTTCTTTGGTGGTCAGTGGAATCGGCGGTGGATTCAGCCACACTTCCCTGTCACCATGTTTCTGAACTAAAGCTCTTGCGTTGCCAGGATTAGCCTCTAAGTGCAACACGCGCGAGGCATGCGCATACAAAATCGGGTCTTTCGATACTGCTTCATAATCGGGCAAACGCACGACTTGCTTGCTTCTATCGGCTTTTGGTTTACGCACGACAGTGATGACATTAGTGCCTGTTGGCAATACTGGTTTTGCGCTACTTTCTACGTCTTGATTATCAGTTGCGCAACTGGCATCCGCTTTGCCCATCTTCATTTCATATGGGTCAATCGGCTTATCTATCGTGCCAGGGCGGTCTAGTTTTGTACTTTCAATCTCATCCCAACCTTCAGGAATCTGTTTGCGTAAAAAAGCCGTACCGCGAATATCCTGAATATCCGCGACTTTTTCGCCTTTTGCAATGCGATGCGTCAGCTCGACAAGCGCACGTTCCGCATTACCGTAAAGCAAGATATCGGCTTTAGAATCGACCAGGATACTGCGACGCACTTTGTCAGACCAATAATCATAATGCGCAATACGGCGCAAACTGGCCTCAATGCTACCGACTACTAACGGCACCTGGCTATATGCCTCGCGACAACGTTGCGAATAAACCAAAACCGCTCTATCTGGCCGTTTATTGGGTGCAGCATCTGGCGTGTAAGCATCGTCTGAGCGAATTTTTTTATCGGCTGTATAGCGATTCACCATGCTATCCATATTGCCAGCGGTAATGCCGAAATATAGATTAGGCTTGCCTAGCGCCTTGAATGCGTTAGCATTTTGCCAATCAGGTTGCGCGATAATCCCCACGCGAAAGCCCTGCGCTTCAAGCAAACGACCAACCAAAGCCATGCCGAAACTCGGATGGTCGATGTAAGCATCACCTGTCACCAGAATAATATCGCAGCTATCCCAACCCAACGCATCCATTTCCGCGCGCGTCATTGGCAACATTTTGGCCGTGCCAAAACGCTTCGCCCAATAAGGCCGATAGGTATGGATAGGTTTAGCTAAATTATTGGTGTAAATTTCCATGCGTAATAAAGTTAAGTGAAGCTAAAATTAAGTTGCGCATTTTACGCTCTAATTGCTTGATTAAAAAGCTAATATTTGTAATTTTGATGTAACTGTCGTTAATCATTGACTAAATCAGCGCAAGTACTATCATTTAAGGCTTATGAAAACAGTTTATTCAGTGACAGGCATGACCTGCGGTGGTTGTGTGAACCGCGTTAAAACTAAGTTAGCCGACTTTGCAGAATCGGTAGAAGTGACGCTTGAGCCACCACAAGTGGTGTTAAAAAGCCCTACGGCAGATTTAGCCACACTCAACGCTGCGCTCAATAAAGTGGGGCATTACGAATTGCACGCAATCGAAAAAGTGCCACCTGCACCAAAACAAGCAACTGAAAATGCCATTGAAAAAAGCTGGTTCAGTACTTACAAACCTTTGATTTTAGTGTTTGTCTATATTTTATTAGTCACGTTGGCAGCGGAGTACACGCATGGCGGTTTTGTTGCGCACCGCTTTATGCCCAATTTTATGGCAGGCTTCTTCTTGGTATTTTCATTTTTCAAACTGCTCGATTTGGCGGGCTTTGCCAGCAGTTATGCTATGTACGATTTGCTAGCGAAGCGCGTTTATAACTACGGTTTTATTTACCCTTTTATTGAGCTTGGCCTTGGCGTTGCTTATTTAATCAAGATCAATCCACTTTTGACCAATGCTATCACTTTGGTTGTTATGTTGTTTTCTAGCATGGGCGTTATTTTGGCAGTGATGAATAAACAAAAAATTCGCTGCGCTTGCTTAGGTACAGGTTTTAATTTACCCATGACGACTGTCACCATTATTGAAGATTTAACGATGGCAGTCATGGCGGCTTGGATGTTAATTTAATTTGAGCATTGGTTATTACCAACTAGAAACAGGCAGAGTCGCAGCGATTGAAAACGACTGCCCATTCCCGTCTTTAGACCAAGCACTCAGTGAACCTAATGGCTTAATTGCGATTGGCGGTAATTTGAATGCTGAGCGCTTATTAAGTGCTTATAGCCAGGGAATATTTCCATGGTTTAATGAAGATGAGCCTGTGATGTGGTGGAGCCCTAACCCGCGTATGGTCTTGTTTCCTGATGAGCTAAAAATTGCTAGCTCCCTTAAAAAAACGCTCAAAAAAAACTTATTTGAAGTACGTTTTAATACTGCATTTTATGAAGTTATCTCAGCTTGTAGCGATTCGAAACGATTGAATCAAGCTGGCACTTGGATTTCCCAAGACATGATTAACGCCTACTACGATTTACATCAAAAAGGCCATGCTATTTGTATGGAAAGCTGGCTGAATAATCAACTAGTTGGAGGATGCTACGGTGTTATCATTAACAAGATGTTTTATGGCGAAAGCATGTTTCATACGCAAACTGACGCTTCAAAAGTGGCTTTTGTGCATTTAGTTAACCACTTAAAAACCTTAAAAATCGGCATGATCGATTGCCAAATGAAAACGCCACTTTTGGCTAGCTTTGGTGGACGTGAAATTGCGCGTGAAGAATTCATGCAAAATTTGACTAAGCTGGTAAACTTTTAACATGAGTCTGCCGAATGAACAGCCGCTGCATAAACTGCAATTTTATGTCACCACACCATATAAATGCGGCTATCTGCCCAATAAACTCGCGCAAAGCTTAATCGCATCGCCACAGCATTTGATTGATGCCAATATTTACAATGGGCTGATTACTCAAGGCTTTAGACGCAGCGGAAAATTTGCCTACAGACCGCATTGCGAAAATTGTCGCGCTTGCATTGCCGTGCGTTTAATATTAAGCGAGTTTGTACTAACCCGCAGCCAAAAACGCGCTTACAAACAGCATGCGCAACTAACAGCGCAGATTTTACCGTTGCACTTCAATCAGCAACATTATGCGCTCTACGAAAGCTATCAATCGCTGCGCCACCAAGATGAAACCGCCAGCGAAACAAGTACAGCATCAAAAGACGATGCTGAGCAGTACCGCCAGTTTTTGTGCCAAAGCAACGTGGAATCTTTAATGATTGAATTTAAAGACGCTAACAACCAAGTAAAAATTGTCAGCGTGGTGGATATTGTGAACGATGGAGTTTCTGCCGTTTACACCTTTTATGATGCGCTTGAGCCAAAAGCAAGCTATGGAACATACTCTATTATGTGGCTAGCCGAATGGGCTAAAAGCCTTGGTTTACCCTATTTATATTTAGGCTATTGGATACAAGATAGTCAAAAAATGGCGTATAAACAACAGTTTAAACCGCAACAAAAGTTGATTGATGGTGAGTGGACGAACCACAACTAAAACAATGAAATTAAATGAACCCTTAAGCCCAGCAAAAACGCTAATAGCCACGTTATTACTATTGTTACTTGCCGCTACTCTATATAGAGTTTGGGACTCTGACCTTGTCTATGGGTATAGAAAGCACTTTTCATCTGATGATGTTATTCAATTAAATTTCAATGAGTTAGAGACTTTAACACCAGATGAAACTAAAGAAAAATTTCATATTAACTGGTGGTGTGGTTATGACAATAATCAATTTGGTGATTATTTTTGTGC
The DNA here is from genome assembly GCA_021732405.1 of Methylotenera sp. Taxonomy (GTDB): domain Bacteria; phylum Pseudomonadota; class Gammaproteobacteria; order Burkholderiales; family Methylophilaceae; genus Methylotenera_A. The sequence goes on along the minus strand of JAKFVB010000030.1, from coordinate 1,316 downwards.
GGACGAACTTAAGGGATGGAATAAGTCACCAGCAATGCTAGTAGTTTTTTGGTACAAAAATAATAAGCTAAATAATGCAAAAATTGATGCGCCTTATTGGCATCACAACAAATTTATAAAGCAAATTAAATCTGAATACGGCGAGCCAATAAGAAAATCAGAGCGTCTCGATTATCTTAAAATTACTGAAAAAGTAGCATTACTTTTAATTTCAAAAGGTAAATATGGTGGTAGTGACAGCAAAATTAAAGCCGAGGACTTAGCTATTTGGAAACTAAAATCTGGTGCCTTGCTTGTTACGGAACTCGAACCTGGTCCTAATCCATTTTCATGGAATTCTTTATTATGGATTGGTCCAGAACAGGCCAAAGATGGCGGATATTATCACTGAGCAAAATTTCTCGCCCTGCAAATGTTACAATCTCAATTGTTAACTTAAAATTAATCCGCTTTGAAAAAACTTGTTATCTTTGGTGTGGGCCTCATTGGTGGCTCTGTTGCATTGGCTTTAAAAAAAGCAGGTTTTACTACGCATATTGTAGGCGTTGGGCGCACTGAAAAAAGCTTGGCTGAAGCATTAGATTTAGGTGTGATTGATAGCGCTGAGACCAATATTGAAGTAGCTATTGAAGACGCGGATTTGATATTAATTGCTGCGCCAGTTGCGCAAACCACAGCTATTTTACAAAGCATTAAGCCGCATTTAAACAAGCAAACCGTGATTACCGATGCAGGTAGTACCAAAGCGGACGTATTGGCGTACGCCAAAACCGTTTTAGGTGAGCAATTTAATCAGTTTGTGGGTGGCCACCCTATTGCTGGCGCCGAAAAAAGTGGTGTTTCAGCCGCAATGCCTGATTTATATGTAGGCAAAAATGTAGTGTTAACGCCCTCGACTGAAAACAGTTTAGACGCCGTAGCAAGTGTTACCAAACTATGGCAAGCATGCGGAGCCAATGTTTCCGAAATGTCTGCCGAAATACATGATGGTATTTTTGCAGCAGTCAGCCATTTGCCGCATTTGTTGGCATTTGCTTTGGTGGATGATATTGCCTCCCGCCCAAATGCAGCGCAGTTGTTTAGCTTTGCAGCCAGCGGATTTAGAGATTTCACTCGCATCGCGGGCAGCCATCCTGAGATGTGGCGCGATATTAGCTTAGCCAACAAAGCGGCTTTATTGAGTGAATTAACCGCTTACCAACTTGAATTAAGTCAATTAAAACAGCTGCTTGAGCATGAAGATAGCGCTGGCCTGCAAGCTTTGTTTGAGCGCGCCAGTGTGGCGCGTAATAACTGGGCACGTGACAATTTAGCAA